>CALGIR010000082.1 GCA_937915475.1 uncultured Bacteroidales bacterium | reverse complement strand
ATTGGCCGCAATAAGATGTTCCCGCGCATTTCTCCGAAAAAATCGTGGGAGGGGCTTATTGGAGGAATCTTTTCAACATTGCTCACCGCATGGATTCTTTCCCTTTTATTTGTTGAAGTATCACTTTTTCACTGGCTTGTAATTGGGTTAATTACAGCCGTAATGGGTGTTTTTGGCGATTTGGTTGAATCGATGTTTAAGCGTAGTATTGGAGTAAAAGATTCGGGTAAATTTTTGCCTGGGCATGGTGGTTTTTTGGATAGATTTGATTGTATATTGCTTTCGGCACCAATAGTTTTTGTTTATCTTGAAATGATGATGTTAATATAGTGGGTAGGAGATATTAGTGACGCTATACTGAAAAGTTAACCCTTTATAAAATTAAAATAAATGCCAATACACAAAGAAGGTTTTAGAGTATTACTAATTGCATTAGTTGTTTTTGGTGCTATTTGTGCGCTAATATGGTATTTTATAGGCAATGTTGCCCTATACATAGCCTTACTGTTAGCTGCGCCTTTTTATATTTTTATGCTACGCTTCTTTAGAAACCCTAAGCGAATAGCAACTATAAGCAACGAGAGCGTGCTCTCGCCATGCGATGGAACAATTGTAGTTATTGAAGAGGTTGATGAACCAGAGTTTCTAAAGGAAAGGTGTATTCAGGTATCTATATTCATGTCGGTATGGAATGTACATATCAACTGGTATCCAATTATGGGTGAAGTGGTGTACCATAAATATCATCCTGGAAAATTCCTTGTGGCATGGGAACCCAAATCGTCAACGCTAAATGAGCGTACTTCAATCGCCGTTAAACGTCCCGATGGCGTCCAAATACTATTTCGACAAATTGCAGGTTATCTTGCCCGCAGGGTTGTATGCTACGCAAGAAAGGGTAGTAAAACTGAACAGGGAGAAGAAATGGGATTCATCAAGTTTGGCTCTAGGGTTGATTTATTTCTCCCCCTCAATTCTACCATAAAAGTAGATATTGGCCAAAAGGTAAAAGGTACGCAAACAACTATTGCCGTAATACCACAGAAATAATATGCTGTAAACTTTAATTTTTACCCGTAAACGTAAAACGTTCTAGCTTATCTTTCCTGTTAAAATAGAAGTTTGCAGTTCGGCCAATGTTAGGTTCTTTTAGCGTAACCGAATCCTGTTGCGAAAACTCCAGATTGGTAAACGATTGATAAAACTGCTCCTTAGTCATTCCTTTTCTAATGCCATTCGCTAACTCTATTTCATTGTTTTTCACATTTCCTCCCAGAAGGAACTCCTGGCTAAACTGTGTTTTATAAATGCTGATCTTCGACTTTTTAAAAAGAAAACTATAGATTGTATCAGGTTTATGCTGTGCTTGAGGGTTTCGTTTTATTAACTTTTGAATGCGAGTGCCCTCAGGCATTATCTTTTTAAAACCATCAATGGTTTCACTATAGCCAAATGGCACCTGCAAGAAAGTCTCTACATCCATTGGGTTTAAATCAACCTCAACAGTTTTTTGCAGAACTGAGCACGAAGAAAGGAAAAACACGAAAAATATTATCCTATATATTTTCATTTGGATGGATTTAATAGGCAATATACAAAAACTAATGAGTTATTTACAACGGTAAAACTAGAGTTTCCATTGCAACTACAGGTTTATATAAACTTCTAATATCTTCATAAAATTGCTGCTGCCATAAAAACTTAGTCAATTCTTTAGTTTATTGAAAAAAAACGAATATTTTTACTGGAAATTATATTCACATCGTCTAGAATTAAGATATTTTAAGGCCATGAAACAAACTATACATTAAAATAAATATACCATGAAAAGGTTCTTGTCAATTTTCAAACTACTCTTTACTCTTTCCATTGCATTTTTAGTATCAGACAGTGTATTTGGACAGATTGAGAAAAAAGAAACTCCACTAAGTACCAAGTTTAATGTACCCTCAACAAAACAAGTTCTTGATTTAACTCCAAATTTTGATTGGAACAAGATTGCTGAAGAGGATGACGTTAACCATAAGCAGGGTGACCCACTTCGAATTGGCTTATCGGTACCAGCAAACGTTAACATAAATAATTCTGGTGAGTGGACAAAACTTTCCGATGGAAGCATGATGTGGCGATTAACCCTTAAAGCGGAAGGAGCAGCATCGCTTGGTTTGCTTTTCGACGAATATGAACTTCCTGTTGGATCAAAACTTTTTATATACGACCCCAGTAAACTGGATGTAGTTGGTGCACTAGGAAGCCACAATAACGACCCGAGCAGGGTGCTTAGCACAAGGTTAATCCCTAGCAATATGCTTACAATAGAGTATATTGAACCTTTATTATATCAGAATAATCCTAATGACCCCAAAGGAGAAACTGAGATTGCTAACTACACAACTGCTGCCAAATTGAATCTTGGTGAATTAATCTATGCATACGCTGATGCATTTCAGAGTATAGATAACAGTAAGCCACAGCCAGGAGCTTCAGGCAGTTGCCAAATTGACATTAATTGCTCACCCGTAGGTGATAATTGGCAGAAAGAAAAACGTGGTGTAGCGCACATCGTATTCAAAGTAGGAAGTAGTTACTACCTTTGCTCTGGCTCGTTGATCAATAATACAAATGAGGATGGAACCCCATATTTTTTAACTGCAAACCACTGTGGAGGGAACGCCAGTGCAGCAGACAGGTATGCTTGGCAATTCTACTTCAACTTTGAACGGCCAGCATGTGGAAGCGGAACGGCTCCACAGAACCAAGTCATAACTGGTTGTAAACTAATTTCCACAGGCCCAATTAGCGGAGGTTCTGATTTTCAGTTGCTTACTTTCAATAGCGATGTGCCTGAAAACTACGCCCCATACTATAACGGTTGGTCAAGATTAACTACAAACCCTGCTCCAGGAGTGAGCATCCATCACCCTTCTGGTGATGTTAAAAAAATATCAACCTCCAATAGCATTGTAAACAACGCAGCATCTATTAATGTTGGCGGATCTATTATGCCTAAAAACTCAACCTGGAGGGTAACTTGGAGTGAAAATGCAAACGGTTGGGGTGTGACTGAAGGCGGTTCATCCGGTTCTCCGCTTTTTAATCAGAACGGTTTAATTATCGGTACGTTATCAGGTGGATCCTCAATGTGTAACAATCCTACTTCTCCCGATTTCTATGGTAAATTCGACTACCACTGGGAGAATAATGGTACTGCTAATTCGGAACAACTTAGACCATGGCTTGACCCAACTGAAAGCAACGTTAATACACTTAATGGATACGACCCATATGCTGTTAGTGTTGAAGAAACCATATTTAATGAAAGTTTTGAAGGCTCAACTTTCCCTCCAACAGGCTGGACCCTACAAACAGCTATTGCTGATAATACCTGGAAAGAAAGCACAGGATATTCCATTGCTGGTGACCCCCCAACACCTATCAATCCTCAGGATGGTCAAAAGTTTGCCTACGTTCAATGGCAAGGTGAACAAGATCAAGACGAATGGTTAATTTCTCCAGTTATTGATCTAAGCAATAAAAATGAATTAGCAATGACTTTCTATTTTAATGGCAGCTACCATTGGTCCGTTACAAACGATAATTGCGACCTTACCCTTAAAGCTAGAATTGGCGAAGGGACTTGGGCCGATCTGTGGACAGAACTTGATTTTAATTGGACTTCAGAACTAAACTATGTTTGGAACAAAGTTACCATTACTAATTTAGCAGCCTACGAAGGTAAACCTAACGTGCAATTTGCCTTTGTTTATACAGGTAAGGATGGTGCTAACTTTAACATTGATAACATCACCCTCTTCTCTGCAACCCAAGGTGAAGAGGAACCGCTTTCGAAGCCTCGAAATCTCAATGCAACCCTTGTTAACCAGAAAGATGTAGAATTATCATGGAGTGCTCCTGGGCCTTTTACCGACCCAAACCTAGTTTACTATGCCACTAGTTCTGATTTAAACAGTCTTATTTGGGCTACTCCAGAAAGAGCAACTCTTTTTGATATTACTGATTTCGGATTATCCTACCCTGCAGAAATATCAAAACTTATACACACTTTTTATAACCACCAAAGTTATCCTTGGCCAGACAATACTTTCCAATTTAAGATATATGCATTTGGTGAAACAACTCCTCTCTACACATCTGAACCAATTGAGGCCATTCATAATAAAGAAGTTTCACACGATCTTGAAACACCCATCATAGTAACCAATAATTTTTATGTTTCCATTGTACCCGTAGATGAAAGTGGCCACCCATCCAGTGGAACTAAGAGTGTTTCCCCAGGAACAGGACACTCCTACGCAATGAACGAAGAAGGTAATTGGGAAATTTATGACGATGGAGAAGACGCTTACGAACTCATTATTAGTACCCTTATTGCTGGTGCCTCGAAAATATCTTATAATACGAATAACAACAAGCATGGCTTAACCTCTACAATTGATTTAACAAAGGTTGCTAGAATTGAAGAGGATCAATTGCCATCACAAAAGGCAGAGGGTACACTAAGTGGTTACAAGGTTTATAGAAATTCAACCGCTATTGCCACCATAAGCAACGTTGAAACAACGAGTTATATTGACGAGAATATTCCCAATGGATCACACTGGTACTATGTTACAGCTCTATACAGTAATCCTGAGGGTGAGTCAGTGCCTAGCAATACTGTCCAAATTACGTTAACCGATATTGATAACAATATGCTTAACAATGTCTCCATGTATCCTAATCCGTTTCAGAATAGCATTACGATAAACAATGCGGAGCAGCTTAACAGGATGGTTATAACTAACATTATTGGGCAAACGCTCATGGATGTTCCATTATATGGTTTACAAACAGAGTATATTCCAACTAACAAACTTACCAAAGGGGTGTACCTTATTACTGTTTACGGAAAGAATGGTGAACGTAAGGTATCGAAAATGATTAAGGAATAGTATAACCTATATCCAAACTAAAGGGGCTACCTCAAAAGGGTACCCCTTTTTTTGTTAGCAAAACCCCAGTCCTTCATAATACCATTATTTACAAGTCCCTTCATAGCTTACCTAAAAGGTGTTTTATGTTAAATCATTTACAGTTTCTGCTTTAGGTAAAACTGTACAACATTGTACTCCTTTGTATTGAACGAGTTTATGAAATATTTTTCTTGCTTTTACAAATAATTCAAGGTAGATTAGCATACCTTTTTCGAACAAATAATTTAACACATAATAGTTATGGAGAAAATCGATGTTTTAATAATTGGAGGTGGTGCCTCTGGACTTCAAGCCGCAATAAGCGCAAAAACAAATCACCCAGATAAATCAGTGGTAGTGGTACGACAAGAGGATAAAGTACTAGTCCCATGTGGTATTCCATACATATTCGGTTCATTGCACACAAGCGATAAAAATATTCTACCCGATAAGATGCTGACGGATATTGGAGTTGAAATAAAGATTGCAAAAGTTACGAATGTAGATGTGGAGAACAATTTCTGCACACTGCAAAATAAGAGTAAACTCTACTTTGACAAATTAATTTTTGCAACAGGCTCAATCCCCACTGTCCCAAAATGGCTAAAGGGTGGTGATTTAAAGAATGTATTCATAATCCCAAAAGACAAGCATTATCTCGATGAGATGCACACCAAACTGAAATCTTTAAAAAAGATTATCACCATCGGGGCTGGGTTTATTGGGGTAGAG
The DNA here is from genome assembly GCA_937915475.1 of uncultured Bacteroidales bacterium. Taxonomy (GTDB): domain Bacteria; phylum Bacteroidota; class Bacteroidia; order Bacteroidales; family Tenuifilaceae; genus Perlabentimonas. The sequence continues at coordinate 2,155 of CALGIR010000082.1, read as the reverse complement.
ATGTCGGATGAAATGAATAAGGCTGGATGGGATGTTACGCTTGTAGAGGTTGAACCTTCCATACTAAGCAAGGCATTTGATAAAGAATTTGGCGATAAAGCCGAGGATTTACTGAAGTTGCGTGGAGTTAAAGTTATTACAAACAAAGGGGTAAAAGAGATTGTGGGCAAAGATGGGAAAGTCTCAAAAGTAATACTAACCACAGGCGAGGAACTTGATGCTGACGCAGTTATTCTCTCTGTGGGATATGTTCCCAATACTGAGTTGGCAACAAAATCGGGTATTGAGTTAAATAAATACGGGTTTATTAAAACATGCGAATATATGCGTGTTGATAATTGCTCCAGTGATATTTTTGCAGTTGGCGATTGCGCAGAGAAAAGAGATTTCTTAACCCGAAAACTAAATACAACCATGCTTGCTTCAACTGCTTGTGCCGAAGCCAGAGTTGCCGGCATGAGCCTTTACGAGTTAAGCCCCTGTAAAGCCTTTAACGGAACCATTGCAATTTATGATACCGCAATTGGAGATACTGCTTTTGGTACTGCTGGTATTATCGAATCGAGAGCAAAGGAAGAAAACTTTAGCGTAGTTGTTGGAAGTTTTACTGGTATGGACAAGCACCCTGGAACACTAGAGGGAACACATGAGCAAACCGTAAAGTTAATTGTAGCTGCTGATTGTGGAATGATTTTAGGAGGTGAAGTTTACGGTGGTTCTAGCGTTGGAGAATTAACCAATTCCATTGGGTTTTTAATACAAAGCCATACAAACATAAAATCTTTACTCACTGCACAAATTGGTACCCACCCATTACTAACTGGCTCTCCAGCTGCTTACCCACTAATTAAAGCTGCAGAGATTGTTGCAAGAAAGTTAAAGCACTAGTTCAGCATAAATTACCAAGTTTTAAAATGCCTATGATGAAGGGTAATTAAATCTGGTGATTTATTAACACAAAAAAAGGCTGCCCAACTAAAACTGGACAGCCTTTTTTAAATTTGCCTAATGCAGTTACCTATTTTTTAATGATAACCCTTGATGCAGTTTTACCATCAATAAACTCAATAACAACTATATAAGAACCACTACTTAAAAACTCTAAATTAATTGGTCCGCTAAGTGCATTACCAGGAATAGATTTCATAATGCTTCCTGCCAGTGAGAAAACTCTAACATTTTGTACACCTTCTGCACTAACATTAATGTGCTCAGTAAAAGGGTTTGGATAAACGCTGAAAGTTAAAGTCTCGTCCATTCCAACGCCTGTTTCCTTGTCTGTTGTAAAATCTAATACAACACTGCTTTCTTGGATATTACCAGCAACATCAACTGCTACTAGATAAAGCTGGTATGCCGTATTGTTTGTAAGATTACGCACAACTTCCTCAACAGGGCTTTCGGTATAGTCTACGGTTCCTGAAGCAGCAATGGTTACATCGGCATAATTCTCGCCATCAATAACCTCCTGAACTGAAGGAGCCGTGCTTCCTGAAAGAACAACTAGATAGGATACTTGCGAAACTTCATTAAGTGAAACAATAAACGAAATGGTATCAATACCAACGCTTTCTACTACAGGATAACCTTCAGTCCACACAGGAGCAGTAGCATCTAGAGTAGTAAACGAAATTTCAACAGTTTCTGTCTGCTCATTGCCCAATTCGTCAATAGCAACAAAATACAACTTATATGATGTAATTTCAGCAAGCCCACTTAAAGAAACAGTTACGGCCTCTTCAATAAATTCTCCACTGCTTGCTTGTACAGGTGTAACAGAACCATATGCCTCTCCAGCAAATACCTCTGCAACAGTTGGAGCATCATCATCTGAACCTATAAGCATGTAATAATAGGTTGCAGCCTCGTCTAGCATTATGCTTACCTCTACACTATTGCCTGTCACTAAGCCTAATGATGGGTATCCTTCTATCCACACCGGAGCAGTAGCATCAAGTGTAGTAAACGAAATTTGAACTGCTTCAGTTTGCTCATTGCCCAGCTCGTCAATAGCGGCAAAATAGAGTTCATACGAAGTAGTTTCTGTTAAGCCACTTAAAGTCATCGTTACGGCCTCTTCAATAAAGTTGCCACTACCTACTTGTACAGGTGTAACAGAACCATATGCCTCTCCAGCAAATACCTCTGCAACAGT
>CALGIR010000081.1 GCA_937915475.1 uncultured Bacteroidales bacterium | reverse complement strand
GCAACGATATGTTGGGCCAATCGTGGGATGGTCGGCGTGTCCATGCTCAAACCCAAGTTTTTCGTGCACAGACCCGAAACTTTCTGGTACCATCCCCCACCCGTAAGTCAGACGGTATCAAATACAGACGCGGTTCCCTGATGCGATAACTGCTCAATTTCTAATGCGTGCATTACCCATATCACGATGCGAGGTCTGTGCAAGGACTATTGAATACAAACAAGATGAACGAGTTCAGGTCACTATTGGAGAGATGCAGACAGGAGAATGAGGCAGGACCAATCACTGATACCCAACGTGCCACAGCAGATAAAGAGGCTCGCAAGGTGCTTGATGCAACAGAGGTTGCCATAGAAAGAAAGGCCGCATAGGATTCGACGTATCGATTAGGGTTTGAGGCTTTGCCGCCAGAGTCGAAGTCTCATTTACACCAGCATTTCCGGCACTAATTGTTCGCTGAAAAGGCGTTAGTTCTCAACCGTTATTGACAATACAAATATTATGAGCATATAAATTGTGGTTTTCTTAGAAAGCTTAATACTGGCTTTTTTAATTCCTTATTTACTGAAATGATTCTCGGCGCCCTCAGTGATTGGAGTAAAACACCTTGTAATTGCGATGGTATTTCGCCACACATAACGACTAGATATAGCCATACTACTATATTTACCATAATGTATTGTATTATTCCAAATTAAATAATCGCTATATCATCATTAGATGGAGGATTGTTTTGGCAAGCATTACATTCGGTGCGGTAACACGTGGTACTGGCAAAATTTTCATCCTTCTTGAAACACAAATTCCTGAAAATGCAACTCTTACATCTTATTCAAAGACTTCTACAAACAAAACTATACCAACTACGCTTATTCCTCTCGATAAAAAAAACCAATTTGTGCTCGTTCTACCGATCTTAACTGTCAACCAAACTGTAACTGTCCAAGCTCATGATGCAAATAAACAAGTACTCGCAATAGCTGAAAAAGTTTTTAAACACGGCCTCTCTGCAGCAAAATCTAAGTTAAATACTCTTTTTAGAAACTCAAACGCCCTGCGAATTCGCAATATTGATAGTAAGCTATCTGCAAGTGAGTCTAGCTTAACTGTAAATAACATTGTAGATAACGAAAACAATACTGATACAGTTATATGTACCGCTGAAACATTTAGCCCGTTAAAGAAATTAATTGAATCGGCTTTTGAAATTCGAGTACTAGATCTTCGTGGAAACACGGCTTCCCTAAATAAAGCAACACTTTTAAGAGATAATTTGGAAAGTTACCCTTCGCTTCCAAACGGAGCAATCCGACAAATACAATTTTCTTTTAAGGTCTCAACTAAACTTCAAAGCTTTATTATTTGGCTTCACTATACTGTGTCACTAGCGCCAGATGGTTTTCTATGTCTTGAAGATTTTCGTGCAAAAGGTTTACGAGATAGCTGGCTTACACAAATTAATAGGAACCCCATATCTGATTATTATGAAGATTGGTTTGTTAAAACTCACCGTACCTCACTTCTTGAGTTAGACATACAACGTTTATCTACTTTTCCCTATATGCCATTTTTTTCTATCATTGTTCCAATATATAACACTCCAATATCATTTTTTGAAGAGATGATTAACTCCGTCCTTGTGCAAACCTATAAAAATTTTGAACTTATTCTTGTTAATGCATCACCAAAAAATGAGGCATTAAATAATGCTATTAAAAAAGCCTCCTCGTTAGATAAACGCATTAAAATCATTTCCTTAGCAGAAAATTTAGGGATTACCCTTAATACTAATGAAGGAATGAAAGCTGCTGCTGGTGATTTCATTTGCTTTCTTGATCATGATGATGTCATTGAGCCTGACACCCTTTTTGAATACGCGAAAGCAGCTAACGAGCATCCAGACACTGATTTAATATACTGCGACGAGGACAAGCTTCAAAACAATCATTACAAGGATGGTTTTCTCAAACCTGACTTTAACTGGGATTATTTGTTCAGCTGCAATTTCGTATGCCATATGCTTGCCGTGCGCCGCTCACTCAT
>CALGIR010000080.1 GCA_937915475.1 uncultured Bacteroidales bacterium | reverse complement strand
AGCGGTCAACCTGAGCCTCGGGTAGTGGGTAGGTTCCTTCCTGCTCAATTGGGTTTTGCGTGGCCATTACAAGAAATGGTGAGGGTAATTTAAATGTTTCGTCGCCAATGGTTACCTGTCGCTCCTGCATGGCCTCAAGCAGCGCACTTTGCACCTTAGCAGGTGCGCGGTTAATCTCGTCGGCAAGCACAAAGTTGGTGAATACTGGACCTTTTTTAACATGGAATTCCTCCTTCTTCTGGCTATAAACCATTGTTCCAATAAGGTCGGCAGGAAGAAGGTCGGGCGTAAACTGAATTCGAGCAAAACCTGCATCAATTGTATTGGCCAGCGTGTTAATGGCCAAGGTTTTTGCAAGACCAGGAACACCCTCAAGCAGTATATGCCCATCGGCAAGTAGGCCAATAAGCAGTGATTCAACCAGATGCTTCTGTCCAACTATCACCTTATTCATTTCCATGCTAATGATATCTACAAACGAGCTCTCTTGCCTTATGCGTTCGTTAAGCTCTTTGATGTTTACCGATGATGTGTCGCTCATTTTTTTAAAATTATTCTGTTAAAAAAAGAATTATATGTTCTGATTAGTTTCACAAATATGCAGAATTTATGGGCTATACAGCGTTAACGAATGTTAAAAAAGGTCAATATTTGTTATATCGATTTTATCACTATAAATAATATCATTGTTGTCCGATAAAAAACTTTACATCAATGCAGAGGTCTTGCTTTTACTGATTAGACCAACTAAATCTCATATCTGTGGCTTTGCCCCAAACCCCACTTACTTTCTTCTCTTGAAAGCAGAAAGTAAACAAAGAAGTTCGAGGCTGCGTCCGCTTCGCTCGAAAAACTTCGCGTTGTGGGCTAAAAAATCTGAACTTTCACCTCCCTGCGGTTGGTGCTTCGAACAGCAGATTTTTCTTAACGCCCCCTTTGCTTGTTTTTCGGCTCACCGGAACGAGGCCAATCGCAACACGAATCGTTTATGACAAAATCTGTCTTTTAACCGGACACGAGAAAAATAATATATTGACAAATTTATAAAAGCCTTAGTTGTAATAATGCGGATTGTAATTACTTTGCTCAAGTGCCCATTTTTATAAAATGCATTTAACCGATAATTTTCGCTAAAATATCAACCAAAATATTTATTCGTTTGATATTGTTTAATACTTTTGCGCCACAAAAAAAACAAAATGGGAAGAGCATTTGAATACCGTAAAGCGCGCAAACTTAAGCGCTGGGGCAATATGGCAAGGGTATTTACTCGTATTGGTCGCGAAATTATGCTGGCAGCAAAAGCTGGAGGCCCCGACCCAGATACAAACCCAAGACTACGCTTAGCCATACAAAACGCAAAATCGGAGAATGTGCCCAAGGAAAATATTGAAAGGGCCATAAAAAAAGCGACTGATAAGGATACCAAGGATTACAAAGAAGTTGTATACGAAGGTAAAGGGCCGCATGGTGTAGCCATAGTTGTTGAAACAGCAACCGACAACCCAACCCGAACCGTTGCTAATGTACGTAGCTATTTTACCAAGTTTGGGGGAACGCTAGGTACAACGGGTATGCTTGAATATTTATTCGATAGAAAATGTTTATTTCAGATAGAAGCCAAAGAGGGAATTGATTTGGAGGAACTCGAACTCGAATTAATTGAATTTGGTGCCGAAGAGATTTTTGAGGATGAAGAAAAGATAATGATTTATGCTGAGTTTACAGGGTTTGGACCAATACAAAAATACCTTGAGGACAACGGCTTTGAGATTAAAACTTTTGGCTTTGAGAGAATTCCCAACGAAAACAAAGTGCTAAATGAGGAGGACCAAACTGAAATTGAAAAACTAATTGAAAAACTTGAGGAAGATGATGACGTAACCAACGTTTTCCACAATATGCACTAAGCAAAGCATTGATTTAGAAATGGAAAAACCATACCTTGCAAAAAAAGCAGCGTATGGTTTTTCGTTTTTTGCTAATCAGCATAATATCTTTGCTCCCCTTATCAACAAGCAACGATAAGGTGGATTATCCTGCGTGTGAGTTTAACGACATTAAACTTTACGGCAAGGTAAAGTTTGTAACCTCGTTTCCTGACATAAAGATTAAGTTTGTTGAGAATTTTCCTGACATAAAGGTGAAATTTGTAGACAACTTTCCCAACAATTGCGGTGAATGGCAAATAGTTGAAAGTTTTCCCGATTTTACCGTTCAGGTTGTGGAATCGTTCCCTGATATTAAGGTAAAAATAGTGAGTAATTTCCCGGGGAAAGCTTAAGTGCTAACCTACTCGGGAAAAATCAGCAAAGGAATATCAGCATCGGATAACATCTTACGGGTTAGCGATGGGTTAAAAAGTCGTTCAAGCAAGCCACGCTTATGCATGGTTAGGGCAAGTAAGTTTATATTTTTCCCTGTGATATACCCTTTAAATGCTTCGGCAGCATTCTTACCTTTAATTAGCTCAAAATCAACCTTAGTCTTTTTAACCACTCTTTTTATATAATCTTCAAGAGCGCTCATTCTTGCTTTAACAACAGTGTCTTCCGGATTATCGCACACATTGGCGCAGCTTACATTCAGGTTAAACCCAGATAGCATTGTGAGCAACTTACGAATTGCCGTAAAGTCGCTATCGTCGAAACGGGTTGCATAGAGCACATTTTTAACCTCATTAAGATTCTTTAATCTGGCTTTTTCAGGAATAACAAGGAGAGGGACTTTTGTTGCTCTTACCACATCGGCTGCAACGCCTCCAACTAGTTCTGAACTCCTAAACCCCTCGCTCTTGGTGCCCATTACAAGTAACCCTGGCTTATACCTTTTACACATATCGATGATGCCATAGCTGGCAAAGCCCTCGCGGAGAGCATAGCCAATCTTCAAATCTCCCATGCCATTATCATCTGCATACTTTTTATACTCGTTAAAAAACTTAATGAGTTTCTTGCGAGCATCTTCCTGCAAAACGCCATAACTTATATCAATATCTATCTGGATACTAGCCATATCAGTAAATGGTATCATATCCACAATGGGAGAGTTGAAAACATGCAGCAACTTAACCTCTGCCTTGTATACCTGGGCAAGCCTTAATGCAAAAAAAGCAGCATTCTTTGAGTGCTCTGTAAAATCGATGGGAACCAAAATCTTACGGGGTTGAGACTCACCTTTACCTGGCGTTCTATAGGCTGATAAAAGTTTTATGGCCTTCTCTGCATCCGTAACATTTATCAGAACCTTAACATTATCGGATACGTTTGGCTGTACCAAGTTAACATTTTTTAGGTAACTCTTTATCCCATTGGCTTCAAGAAAACTCTGTAGAACCAAAGCACTGGTGTAAGAGTCATTCGCGATTACTATTAGTTTATCATCCATAGTGCTGGGTTGTTAAAGTATTTACTGGTAAAGTACGAAAATATGAAATGCAAATCAAGTAAACGAAAGGGATTATAGCACGAGAAACGGATAAATTTTACGATTATAACCTAGAGTGATTAAAATGGTTATCGGTTTAAGCTAATAGTTGCGGTATTGTACCGTGATATCCCGTCACCTTGCCCCTATCCCAAAAATAGCATACAATTCATCGATTTATCAACTCCTTTTTTTAGGAGAATCTTATTTTGAAATAGTTGTTGTTTCTTTAGATAAACAAGTAGGTATAGGGTTATGTTTACTAGTTAACCCTGTTTTTAGGTTAAACTTTTATAGCTAGTTATTTAAGGAAAGGTTAAATTAAAACAGCTAAAGCCTTTATTTTTGAAAGGATTTTTCTATTTTTGCAGTCCGAATAGCAAAAGTAACGGTCCGGTAGCTCAGTTGGATAGAGCATCAGCCTTCTAAGCTGAGGGTCATAGGTTCGAATCCTATCCGGATCACAGCAATACAAAACAATTGAAACTGAGGTTTACCAAAT
>CALGIR010000079.1 GCA_937915475.1 uncultured Bacteroidales bacterium | reverse complement strand
CCTTAACAAGAATAGAATATTCGGTAACCCTAACCCTAGCGCTACCGAATATTCTATTCTTGTTAAGGGTACGCTTTATCTCATTCGATAGAAAGTTTAACGTTAGGAATGGTGGAGGAATCATCGCTAAAATCTTCATGCTATTCAGCATTCTGTTTAAATGCAGACTAAGGTGTTTTCCTTGGGTACCATACGCATGAATAAGTTCAAAAAAACCATCTCCATAGGAAAAAACTCTGTTGTTAACGCCTATGGCAGGCATGTCGTCTCTAATAAAATCGCCGTTTAGCCAGATGTAACTTCTTCTATTCTGCATCAGTTTGCTCAATGTTAGCCATTACCTTTTCAATAAGCCTTGGCTGAATCCTGCCATGGGTAAGCTGGCTAGGAATATCATTTCTAAAAACAATCTCTTCAATCTCTGAGATTGGCAGTTTGCCAATCTCCTCAATTTTGCAGTAGAAAAGCCTGTTATAACTTGCCCTATTTCCTGTTTTAATGCTAAAGTCGCAGATTGGAGATAGTACATATTGCAACGCTCCTGTTTCTTCCCATAGTTCTCTTTCTGCTGCTTGATTAGGGGTTTCACCCTCCTCAACATGACCTGCTGGGATTTCCCATGTTGTTGTCCCCTTTTTGCGCACCCAAACCAGTTTCCCGTTAAAGTATGCCACAATTACAACGTAGTTGTAGGCTCTTTTGTGGGTGTTTATATTATGGTACTCAATTGTTAGTTGACCCATAGACCAAGCTGGTTTAGGAAGATTTTAAAAAGTTTGGGGTCGATTAGCAATGGGTAAATAAAGCCAAAAACAGCACCAATAAAGTGAGCGTCATGGTTAATGTTATCTGTTGATTTTCGGCTCATATAGTGTGAGTAAATCAGATAAAACACGCCAAAAATAATAGCAGGAATGGGGATTATCCCCATGAGATACAAATTGCTTAATGGTTGAAAAAAAATACTTGTAAATACTACGGCGGAAACAGCACCCGAAGCACCAACCGAATTGTAGTAATAGTTATCCTTATGCTTTTTTAGCGTTGTGAGGCTAGCAATAATGGTTCCGCCAAGATAAAGGGTAACGAAGTGAAATGTTGGGTTTGATATAATACCAATGAGTTTGAGTTCGCCAAACATCTTCTCAACTGCTATTCCAAACGACAGAAAAACGAGCATGTTGATGAATAGGTGCATATAATCAGCATGAACAAAAGCGTGGGTTATTAGCCTGTACCACTGTTTTTTGTGGTAGGTATTATATGGATTAAATTGCAGTTTCTCCATTAATGTCCTGTTGTTGAGCGACATTATGGATACTATGGCGGTTATTATAATAATGGGTATGGTCATGCTGATTTACGTTTAATGCTATTCGGCGCTAAGTGGTTTAACAGTAACTTGGGCTAATGCATAATTTTAAAAACCAACTCTTTTAAGAGTTCACCATGGTCAACACTTTCGTTGTTCACACCTTTCGATCGCATGTCGTACTCCCTGAGTAGGCTGAATATTTGGACGCATTTTCGGGGAGAGTAAATTCGTGCAGCTCTTGTGTAATCCGAAACGAAAAAGGGGTGCACGCCAAGTTTTGTGGCAACTGCTCTTTCAGCCTTGTCAGGAAGGAAATGGTAAGTGAAAACCTTGTTAAAGAACCCGTAAATTGAAGATATTGTGACTACTAGCGGATTTGCTTTTGCGTTTTTCGCAAAAAAACCAACGATTCTATTGGCGTTAACAATATCCCTTTTCCCAATTGCATTGTTAAGCTCAAAGCGGTTAAAATCTTTGCTGATGCCAATATTTTGCTCAATATGTGCTGTAGTAATTTGCTTTGTACCACTGGGTAGCGTAATAGTTAACTTGTCGAGTTCGTTAACCACCTTACTGAGGTCGTTACCAAGGTAGTCCTTGAGCAGTTCGGCCGATTGGGGCGAAATGGTGACTCCTGAGGGTTTTAGATAATTAACAATCCATGCCGGGATTTGGTTATCGTAAAGTCTCTTCGATTCAAAGACAATGCCCACTTTTGCAGCATGTGAAAACATCTTTTTTATTCTTTCCCCAGGTTTTGCGCCAGGTCCCAGTTTATTGCATATTACCAGGATTGTCGATTTTTGTGGTGCTTTAAGGTAAACATCAAGGTCCTCAAGTTTTCTTACCTGTTGGGCCTCTTTAATTATAACAACCTGCTGGTTTGCCATCATGGGGAATCGACGCGATGTTTCAATTATCGTCTTTACGTCGATATCTTTTCCGTATAGTATGGTTTGATTAAACGATTTTTCCGATTCGGATAATACGTTTTCAGCAATATAGTCGGAGATGAGGTCGATATAGTACGACTCATCTCCTGTTAGAACATATATTGGTTTGTAAATCTTTTTGTTAAGTTCAGCTATAAGTTCTCGACTAAACTCTGCTACCGTTTTGCGTTTGGCCATTTATACTATTTTAAAACCTTAGATGTTTTACCGATTTTCCGTTATCTCTTAGTTCTTTAAGCGATTCAATACCAATTTTAATATGATCCTCAACAAAAAGGTTGGTTATTTCTTTATCGCTTTGTGATGTTTTTATTCCTGACGAGATCATGGGTTGATCCGAAACGAGCAAAAGTGCTCCTGAGGGAATTTCGTTGGCAAATCCTACAATGAATATGGTGGCAGTTTCCATATCAACGGCCATGGCCCTCACCTCTCTAAGGTAGTTCTTAAACTTCTCATCGTACTCCCATACTCTTCGGTTGGTTGTGAGCACGGTACCCGTCCAGTAGTCGCGGTTAAAGTTTCGGATAGTAGTTGAAACTGCGCGCTGCAGATTAAAAGCGGGGAGTGCCGGTACTTCGGGGGGGAGGTAGTCATTGGATGTCCCTTCGTGTCTAATGGCTGCTATGGGGAGAATGAGATCGCCTAACTCATTCTTTTTCTTAAGTCCACCACATTTACCGAGGAAAAGTACTGCGCTAGGAGAAATTGCACTAAGCAGATCCATAATTGTGGCTGCATTTGGGCTTCCCATGCTAAAGTCAATCATGGTGATATCGTCGGCAGTAGCGCATGGCATATTGGCATTTGGATCAACAATATGTGTGTTATTATACTCCGCAAAAAAGTCGAGGTAGTTTCTGAAGTTTGTGAGTAGTATATATGAGCCAAAATCCTCAAGCCTCTGCCCAGTGTACCTGGTAAGCCAGTCTTTTACGATTTCATTTTTTGTTTTCATGTCATCATTCATTACTATCCGTTTATTTTTATGAATGTAATTATCGAGCATAGAACTGTACTAATATTTACAAAAATACAAATTTTTTCGACCCTTTCAGTAATGTTCTTTCCAATCCTTTTTGAACATCGAGGTTCTTTTCTAATCTTTGTGAAAAGTTTCTAACAATGCACGTAACCCTAAATCTTCCGCAGTACGATATTAAAACAAGGCTTTACAAAGCGCAGTGTCAAATATACGATACAATAAGGAAAAGGTATGTTGCGTTAACTCCCGAGGAATGGGTTAGGCAGCATTTTGTGAACTATCTTATAGTCCACAGGGGGTATCCTGCTGGATTAATTAACATTGAGCTTGCAGTTACCGTAAATGGGATACTCCAAAGGGCGGATATTGTTACTTACGCAAGAAGTGGCGAACCGCTTTTGATTGTTGAGTGTAAGGCGCCTGTGGTAAAGTTAGATACCGAGACGTTTACTCAGGCTGCACGATACAATCTAAGCCTTAAAGCGAGTTATTTAGTGATTACTAATGGTATTAAGCACTATTGTAGTAGGGTTGACCTGGAGACCAAGCAATTTAAGTCAATTCCAGAGGTTCCTCTTTTTAGCCAGATTGGTTAACTTTTGGTTATGCCATCAAGTGTGTCTTGTCCTGGCATAGGTTGCCAGCCAATATTGCTAAGACCATCAAGATTGATAAT
>CALGIR010000078.1 GCA_937915475.1 uncultured Bacteroidales bacterium | reverse complement strand
GTTTACCTTAAAACTACTGCCACTGCCGAGTCCATAGCCATTCCTAAATCGGCACTGCTTGAAGAGTTTGGCAGCCACTACGTTTTTGTTGACAACGAAACTGGTTGGGAAAAAAGATACGTTAAGACTGATGGCACTGATGGTAAGCTGGTTCGCATTGTAGATGGACTAAAAGCAGGCGAGCATATCGCCACAAAAAACGTATCGAGAATTAAACTCACGCTAATGTCGGGCCAACTGCCCGAGCATGCTCACGTTCATTAATTTATTGGCATACTGGTTATGCCGATTTTTATGTTTTTGCAAGCAAATAGGTATTGCGGACAAAGCAATTTAATTTTCAGAAAGTCTATTTAATGTAACTATAAAAATGCTTGTTTCGACACAAAATGTCGGTATCGCCTGCCTGTCGGCAGACAGGGCAAGCACGCAATGACGGATTGCCGTTTAGTTCTTCCCATTTTTACACATTAGGTGCATAAAGGGATAATTATAAAATTAACAATAACTATGCTAAATAGAATAATATCATATTCACTCAGTAGTCGCCTGCTAGTTCTTATGCTTGGCCTAATCCTGCTCATAGGTGGCACATGGATTACCACAACCACAGAGGTGGATGTTTTTCCCGACCTTAACGCTCCCACCGTGGTGGTAATGACCGCTGCCTCTGGTATGGCCCCCGAGGAGGTGGAAAAAATGGTTACTTTCCCCATTGAAACATCCGTGAATGGAGCCACTGGCATTCGACGTGTGCGCTCAGCCTCATCCATGGGGCTATCCACGGTTTGGGTTGAGTTCGACTGGGGAGTGGACATTTACAATGCCCGCCAAATTGTAAGCGAACGGCTTATGTTCGTTGCCGATGAACTCCCGCGTGGTGTCAATCGACCCATGCTAATGCCCCAATCGAGCATAATGGGCGAAATAATGCTCTTTGCCCTTACATCCGAGGAGACAACGCCTCTGGAGTTACATACCATAGCGTCGTGGACCCTCCGCCCATTGCTGCTTTCCATTGGCGGTGTGGCCGAGGTATCATACATAGGTGGTGAGGATAAGGAGTATCAAATCCTTGCCAATCCGCTTAAAATGAAATACTATAATGTTTCGTTGGAGGAACTTCACCAAGCCTGCGATGAGCAAAACACCAATGTTCCAGGGGGATTTATAGAGCAATACGGTAATAAATACCCAGTAGTAGGGCTTTCGCGCACGAGTAATCCTGAGGAGATTGGAAGTACGGTGATTAAAACGGCCAATGGCTATCCCATTACCATTTCCGATGTGGCCACCGTTAAGATTGGTGCTGCACCCAAGGAGGGTGAAGGTTCTTATAGGGGCGAAAAGGCGGTTATAGTTACCGTTACCAAACAACCCAATGTGAACACGCTGGAGCTAACCAAAAAGATAAAGGATGCCCTAGCTGATGTGCAAGTCACCCTACCGTCTGATGTTCAGATTCACACCGATATCTTTGAGCAGGCTACCTTTATCAACATATCAATAAAAAATGTGCAAAAAGCGCTAATTGAGGGGGCAGTCCTTATTGTAGTAGTGCTGCTTATCTTTCTGATGAACTTCCGCACAACCATAATCTCGGTAGTGGCAATCCCAGTATCTATTCTAATTACGCTTGTAACCCTTAGGTGGATGGGGCTAACAATTAATACGATGAGTTTGGGGGGAATGGCCATTGCCATTGGCTCCTTGGTTGATGATGCCATTATTGATGTGGAAAATGTTTATAAACGACTTAGGCAAAATCATCAGCTCCCCGATGACAAGAAAAAACCCACCCTCCAGGTGGTTTACGATGCTTCGGCTGAGATACGTTCATCAATTTTTAACGCAACGCTAATTATTGTTGTGGCATTTATTCCGCTCTTCTTCCTTAGCGGAATGGAAGGGCTTATGCTCAAACCCCTTGGCGTATCGTTTATCGTTTCGCTTTTTGCATCAACCCTAGTTGCGCTTAGCCTTACACCTGTTATGTGCAGCTATATGCTTACCAGCAAAAAACAACTTGAGCGTAACAGCAAGGGTAGCTGGGTAGAAATCAATTTTACCAATGCCTACGCAAAGGTTCTGAGAAAGTCGCTCAAGTATAAGAAGATAATTATTGGCAGTACCGTGGCTCTCTTTGCCTTATCGGTTGTAGTGCTGGCGTTTCAGGGACGTAGCTTTTTGCCACCGTTCAATGAGGGTTCGCTAACCATAAATTTGGCAACCATACCTGGTGTTTCGCTTGAGGTATCGGATGATATTGGGCGTCATGCAGAAGAGCTCCTACTGTCAATCCCCGAGATAACCTCTGTTGGACGCCGAACAGGTAGAGCTGAACTCTCAGAACATTCGTTCGATGTAAATCAGTCGGAGATTGATGCACCCTACCAGCTTCAAGACCGCAGTAGGTGGGCTTTTTTACGCGAGGTGCGCGAAAAGCTAAACACGCTTGAGGGCGTGGTAATTGAGGTGGGACAACCCATTAGCCATAGAATTGATGCAATGCTCTCGGGGCATAAGGCTAATATCGCCATTAAGGTTTTTGGCTATGACTTAAACAAGATGTACGCAATTAGTACCGAGATTAGCGAAGCAATTGAGGATATTGAGGGTATTGGTGACCTTGCTGTGGAACAGCAAATTGAAATTCCGCAGATACAAATTCAGCCCCGCAGGCAAATGCTTGCCCGTTATGGAATACCCATCACAAAATTTAACCAATTTGTTACTACGGCCTTTAGCGGCGAAAAGGTTTCCGATGTATTTGAGGGAGATAAAAACTTTCCCATGGTACTTCGGTTTGATGATGATTTTCGGAACTCATTGGGCTCAATTGGCGAAGCTCCAATAAGTACTGAAACAGGTAAGGAGGTTCCCCTTAAGTATGTAGCTGATGTTGTGAGCACCTCGGGTCCCAACACCATAAATCGCGAGAACGTGCAACGAAAAATTGCCATCAGTATCAACGTTGCCAACCGCGACCAGCTAAGCGTTGTAAACGATATTAAGGAACGAATTGAAACCTCCATCTCACTGCCTGTGGGATATAGGGTTGAATACGGCGGACAGTTTGAGAGCGAATCACAGGCATCTAAAAGATTGCTGCTTGCATCAATCCTTAGCATTGCCGCCATATTCTTGCTTCTTTACCATGAGCTAAAAAAACCCGCCCTGTCGGCTATTGTGCTATCAAACCTGCCATTGGCACTTATAGGTGGAGTAATGGCCATCTGGTTATCCTCTGGGATGTTAAGCATTCCAGCCATAATAGGGTTTATTACCCTTTTTGGAATAGCCACCCGAAATGGTATCCTTTTAATATCAAGGTATGAGGCATTGAAACCAGAGGGATTAACGCTAATGGATAGAATTGTAGAGGGCTCACGCGATAGGCTTATGCCCATTGCCATGACTGCCCTAACCACCGCTTTGGCTCTTGTGCCACTTGCCCTATCGGGCGATAAGCCTGGTAACGAGATACAAAGCCCAATGGCAGTGGTAATCCTTGGCGGGCTGTTAAGCTCTATTCTCCTAAATATGTTTGTGGTGCCAGCAATATATATGGTTTATGAAGGACGGAGAAAGCAAAGCAACGCTGAAGTTTTGTAAAAAAAGAAAAACACAATCGATGAAACATTCATGTTAACAACGTTAACACACAGGAAAATGACTACTCCATGAATGTTTTATGTGGCAATTGAAAGGTAAATTATAAGCACATGAAACGAGCCATGAGAAATATTACTCACAAAGGAAAGATGATTATTTTGGCGAGTTCCATGTGACAATTGAAAGGTAAATTATAAGCACATGAAACGAATATCATCCATATTAATAATAGCCTGATTTTTTCTTCTAAATCCTCTGTTTCTTCCCCTTC
>CALGIR010000077.1 GCA_937915475.1 uncultured Bacteroidales bacterium | reverse complement strand
ACGCTACCCAAAACTTGCAGAACGTTCAATAATAGTTGGTTCATTAGGTAAGGCTTTATGCGTACCAGGATGGAAAATAGGCTACTGCCTAGCTCCAGAGCCGGTTATGGATTTAATTAGACAGGTTCACAAATATTTAATATATTCAGTAAACTTACCCATTCAGCTTGCACTTGCCGATTATCTTAGCGGACACCAGAGCTGGTCACCATTCCGCCTTGAATTCCAGCAGAGGAGAGATTATTTTAGTTCCCTGCTTGCTAAAACAAGGTTTACCTTTGATAATGTTGAGGGAGGGTATTTCCAGATTCTGAATTACAAGAATATATCCACAGAATCTGATGTGGATTTTTGCTACAGGTTGGCAAATGAGCATGGGGTAAGCGCTTATCCTTTATCCCTGTTTTATCACGACAAAATCGATCAGTCAATGATTAGGGTGTGTTTTGGTAAAGATGAGCAGGATTTGAACCTAGCTGCAAAGCGACTTGCAAACCTATAAAGTTAAAAAAGTTTTTTTACTGTAATTTAGGGTAAACAAATCGTTTAGTTTATAGCCCTTTGAGCTATATTTACCCTATGGTTTAAAAAAAACAATTTAAAAAGTTGCCCAATGCCCATATTTGTTTCACTTGTGAACTGGTTTAATATAAAACGGTTGCATCAGATTGACCTATTCAGAAAGTTTCCCCTACAGGTGCAGGAAGAAACACTAACAAAACTCATAGCAAAAGCCAAAAACACCCAGTTTGGAGAGCAGTATTCCTTTGACTCAATAGATTCAATTGAGAAATTTCAGCAGAGGGTTCCAATTATGGACTACGAAGCCTTTAAGCCCTATATCGATAGATTGCGAAAGGGTGAAGCAAATGTGCTATGGCCATCGGAAATAAAGTGGTTTGCAAAATCGTCTGGTACAACCAGCAATAAAAGTAAGTTTATTCCAGTCAGCTTCGAAGCCCTTGAGGAGTGTCACTTTCGAGGAGGTAAGGATATTTTGGCTTTGTATGCTGATTTGTATCCCGACACCAACGTCTTCTCAGGAAAAGGGTTAACCCTTGGAGGTAGCCATCAGATAGATAACTTTAATAACAAATCCTACTATGGCGATCTGTCGGCAATTCTTATTGAGAACATACCCTGGTGGGCTGATTTTATAAGAACACCTAGCCAAAAAGTTGCGCTTATCCCAGAGTGGGAGGTTAAGCTGGAGCAGTTAACCCACGAGGCATTGCAGGAAAATGTAACCAATATAGCAGGCGTTCCCTCGTGGAACCTTGTAATGATTAGGCATATCCTTGATTATACAGGGAAAGATAATCTGCTTGAGGTTTGGCCAAACCTTGAACTGTTTACCCATGGGGGGGTGAATTTTACGCCATATCGAGAGCAGTTTAAAAAACTAATACCCTCGCCTGATATGCGTTATTTGGAAACCTACAATGCAAGTGAGGGTTTTTTTGCCATTCAGGATAATCCGCAAACCGACGATATGCTGCTCATGCTCGATTATGGCATATTCTATGAGTTTATTCCCCTAGAAGAGTTAGATTCGCCCAATCCATCGGCACTAACCATTTCTGATATTAAGCTCAATAAAAATTACGCAATAGTTATTACTACCAATTCAGGCCTGTGGCGTTACCTTATTGGTGACACAGTTACTTTTACCTCCACTTTTCCGCATAAAATAAAAATTAGCGGTCGTACAAAGCATTTTATCAATGCCTTTGGTGAGGAAGTTATCATCGACAATGCAGAACAAGCTCTGAGGGTTGCCTGCGAAAAAACAGGAGCTCAAATAAATGAGTACACCGCTGCGCCAATATATATGGGCGATGAGGCCAAAGGTGCGCACGAATGGTTAATTGAGTTTGAGGTTGAACCTAACGATTTGAACTTTTTTACAGCCGCTTTAGACAACGCATTATGCGCCAATAACTCAGACTATGAGGCAAAACGATATAAAGGGATAACCTTGTCGGAGCCAATTGTTCATGCCGTAAAATCAGGGACATTCTTTAACTGGATGCGTAAAAGGGGGAAAGTTGGTGGCCAGAATAAAGTACCTCGATTGAGCAATACCCGTGAGTATGTCGATTCAATTCTTGAAATGATAAGATAGTTGCCCGTTTTATGCATAGTTCTATTCGATACTTAGTGTTTCTTGCTCTTTTGCAGTTCTGCTTTAGTGAGATTTTATTAAGCCAAAAAATATCGCATGATAACCTTGGGAAGTATTGGGCTATTGAGGGGAATAGAATTGTTTGCGTATCAGAATCGGCTAGGTTAAAGCCTACCTTTTCGAGTATTGTTTTAGGAAGTCCAACCTCAGTTGATGCAAGTGATCCTTTCAGAATCTTGGTTTTCTATCAGAACACCCAAACTGTGGCCATAATTAACAATGATGCCGTTCTTATAGGGAAACCCGTTGAACTTTTCCAACTCAATATTGGGGAGGCTAGCTGCGCAATTCGATCGTCCTTAGGTGGGTTCTGGCTAGCCATCCAGGGGGCGCAAAAAATTATCAGACTCAATAAGCATTTAAAGCAGATTGAGCAAACCATAAAACTGCCCAGTAGGTATGCTAAATTTGATGTGATTCAAATAGCTGAGTATAATGGGGACTTATATGTTGGTTTGGAAGATGGTTCTGTAGTTACATTCGACACCTATGGTGCATTAGTACATGAGTATTTCTATGAGTCCTTTAGTAGTTTTCTAATTTATAAAAACAGGGTATTTATTGCTAGAAAAGGTAGCGTTTTTGAGTATTCTCTTTTCAAAAGTCAAGAGCTATTATCAACATACCAATGTGCTTGTGCAGATTATATTACTATAGTTCATAGCATATTGGCATGTTTTGATGGGCAACAATTTAACTATTGCGAAAAATTTGATTAGTTGGCCTAATTCTACCCCATATTATTTGTACTTTTAAGGTTTATCAGAAGTGTTAGTAACCATTAAATATTTTACATAATGCATATTGCTGTAGCAGGAAACATTGGTTCAGGAAAAACCACCCTTACCCGATTGCTTTCAAAGCATTACAATTGGAAACCTCACTATGAGGATGTGGATGACAACCCTTACCTCAACGATTTTTATGAGGATATGCAACGCTGGAGTTTTAATCTTCAAATCTATTTTTTAAATAGTAGGTTTAACCAAATTGTTGAGATTAGGCGGACTGGCGATAATATAATACAGGATAGAACTATATATGAGGATGCGCGTATTTTTGCACCTAACCTGCACGATATGGGGCTAATGTCAACCCGTGATTTTAATAACTACCTGAGCCTTTTCGATTTAATGTGTTCCCTTATTCAACCGCCCGATTTGTTGATTTATCTTAGAGCCAATGTGCCTACTCTTGTTCATCAAATTCAGAAACGTGGCCGTGAATACGAAAAGAGTATCAGAATTGATTACCTGCAACGCCTTAATGAGCGTTACGAGGCATGGATTAACAGCTACAATCATGATAAACTGCTTATTATTGAGGTTGATAATCTAAATTTCTCAGAAAAGCCAGCCGATTTAAGAACAGTAATTAATGGCATAGATGCCAAAATTCATGGTCTTTTTTAGTTAATCTGAGCCCCTTAATTATTACAACTAAGCATTTTGTAAAACATTTCACATGAATATTTTCTTTAAAAAAACGATTCCCCACATAGTTGCAGTTATTTTATTTTTTGCAGCCACTTACATATATTTTTCCCCACTGCTTTTTGATAAAGGAGTTGCCCAACACGATATTGAACAGTTTAGGGGTTCTGCAAAAGAGATAGTTGACCATAGGGCTGAATTTGAAGAGGAGCCCCTTTGGACCAACTCCATGTTTGGAGGAATGCCTGCTTACCT
This sequence comes from uncultured Bacteroidales bacterium, assembly GCA_937915475.1. Lineage (GTDB taxonomy): Bacteria > Bacteroidota > Bacteroidia > Bacteroidales > Tenuifilaceae > Perlabentimonas. Next base: position 9,855 of record CALGIR010000077.1, on the reverse strand, counting down.
AATATCAACGGTGTATAAAGGAAATTTGCTAGTAAAGGTTGATAAGGTCTTGCAATTGGCAAAGCGACCTGCTGGTTTCATATTCTTCACATTGGTGGGGTTTTACATACTTCTTATTGTTCTTGGGGTTAACCCTTGGCTTAGCATTGTGGGGGCTTTTGCCTATGGTTTGTCGTCGTACTTTTTTATTGTTATAGCGGCAGGGCACAATGCGAAAATTCATGCTATCAGCTATGTTGCCCCAATGATTGCGGGGATTTTCCTTGCCTTTAGAGGCAAGTATATTGGCGGTTTTGCCCTTTTCGCTCTCTTCTTGGGGCTCAACCTAAATGCTGGCCACCTGCAAATCACCTATTATGCTGGTTTTATTATGCTAGCATTGGGGATAGCCTTTTTTATAAAGGCAATAAAAGAGAAAACAGTTTTAAGGTTTTCTAAGGCAGTGGGTGTGCTCTTGTTGGCATTAGTGCTAGCGGTAGGTGCAAACTTTTCAAGGCTTTACTTTAGTTGGGAGTCGGGGAAGTATTCAATTAGGGGTGCAAGTGAATTGACTACCCAAGAGAAAGACAGAACATCTGGCCTTGATAAAGAATATGCAACTGCATGGAGTTATGGTGTTGCCGAAACGTTTAACCTGCTTATACCAAACCTTATGGGTGGGGCATCTGCTGCCGATTTTGGAACCAATTCACACACATATAAATTCTTGAAGCAGAACGGAGTACCACCATCGCAAGCAAGGTCTATGGTTTCGCAGATGCCAGCCTACTGGGGTCCTCAACCAATGACATCAGGCCCTGTTTACATTGGAGCCCTAGTAATCTTTTTGTTTGTGCTTTCCATGTTCGTGATAGATGATAAGCTGAAATGGTACTTACTTGGAGTTACCTTACTAACAATTATGTTGGCTTGGGGTCGCAATTTTATGCCACTCACAGATTTTTTTCTCGACTATTTCCCTGGTTACAACAAGTTCCGGACAGTTTCAATGATACTTTACGTAGCGGAGTTTACCATGCCGCTCCTAGCATTCCTTGGGCTTAGAGAAATTTTTAATGGTAAGGTAAGTAAGGAACAATTCATGAAAGGCTTTAAGTGGTCGTTGGGTATTGTGGCGGGCTTGTGTTTGATATTTATTGTGCTGGGAGGTTCGCTGTTCAGTTTTGAGGCTGATATTGATAGCAGATACATTGCTTCTGGCTTTCCTGCTGAGATGTTTGATGCTGTAAGGTTGGACAGGCAATCCATGATGCGAGCCGATGCTTTTCGCTCGTTGGTATTTGTGCTCCTAACTGGCGGAGCTGTTCTTCTTTTTTATCTTAAAAAGATTAAACCTGCATATTTTATTGGCTTGCTGGGAGTATTGGTTATTGCTGATATGTGGACAGTTAACAAGCGCTATTTGAATGACGATAATTTTGTACCTAAATCAAAGGTAGCCAACCCTTTTGTGGCATCCAATGCCGACAGGCAAATTTTGGCCGATACAACAGCCTATTTCCGTGTGTACAATAGAACGGTTAGCACGTTTAACGATGCCAGCACATCCTATTTTCACAAATCAATTGGAGGGTATCATGGCGCAAAACTTAGGCGATACCAAGAGCTAATTGATTATCATATCTCCAGAAATAACCCCGCAGTGCTCAATATGCTAAACACTCGCTATTTAATTGATGGCGGTGAACAGGGGTCAATTGCCAGGTACAACCCAGGTGCTTTGGGTAATGCATGGTTTGTAAATTCCGCTCGCATTGTTGGTTCTGCCGATGAGGAGATAGCTGCACTCGACAGCTTTAATCTACTAGAAACGGCAATTGTTAACCATGATTTTGCAGATGACCTTGCACGGTATGGCGCCATAGCTAATCCTAATGACACCATCTACCTCACCGATTATAGAGCAAACCGATTAGTTTACAAATATACACTTTCTGAGCCTCGATTAGCTGTGTTTTCAGATATCTACTATCCTAAAGGGTGGTTTTCAACAGTGAATGGAGAAGAGGTTGAGCACATTAGGGCTAACTATGTTTTGCGGGCAATGCTTTTGCCGGCAGGTACCAATGAGGTGGTTTTTGAGTTTAAACCAAAAATGTTTGCCATTGGCTATCGCATCGATATGGCAGCATCGCTGCTAATTATTTTGGCTGCTTTGGGCTGGGTCGGAAAAGAATTATTTGTAGCTTGGAGCCGTAAAAATTAAATTCAATAAACAGAATCTCTTTGTATTTGATAAGCTAACTTTGCACGCACTATGAAGCTCGAAAAGAGAAGCACTAAATGGAGGATACGGAGTTCTTACCTATCATCGATAATTAGCAATTCGCTAGTATTGTTCATGTTGGGCATACTAATGCTTTTGCTGTTTAACGCCAAAAGGTTGTCCGATTTTGTAAAAGAAAGTATTGGCTTCTCGGTTATCCTTCACGACGATATGCGGGAGGTTGATGCCAATTTTTTGCGCAAAACCCTCGATGCCTCTCCATACGTAAGGCTAACGGAATTTATTTCAAAGGACCAGGCAGCAAAGGAACTTCAGGAGGAGCTGGGCGAAGATTTTATGGGGTTTTTGGGTTACAACCCATTATCCTCATCCATTGAGGTTAGGCTAAATGCCGATTATGCAAACCCCGATAGTATTAGGCTAATTGAGGATGAGCTTATGGCGCTGCGCCCAGTAAAGGAGGTGTTTTACCAAAAGTCGCTGGTAAATCTTGTAAATGACAACGTAAGGAAAATAAGCGGTATTATTTTGCTTTTTGGACTTTTACTCTTTTTTATTGCTGTGGTGTTAATAAACAACACCATTAGATTATCGGTTTACTCAAAAAGATTTTTGATTAATACCATGAAGTTAGTTGGTGCCACATGGGGATTTATTCGCCGTCCATTCCTTATCAAAGGATTAGCGCATGGCTTTTATGCATCAATACTGGCAATCGCTCTACTCTCTGGGGTTATTTACTTAATTCAGAATGAGTTTTATGAGGTGATTAACTTTGGACAGGTAGACCTTTTAGCAATAATTTTTGGGCTAGTTGTGTTAGCTGGTCTTCTAATTAATTCCTTTTCAACTTTCTTTGCTGTAAGAAAATATCTTAAGTTAAAGGTTGACGATTTGTACTATTAAGCATTAAAAGATAAAATATGACCAAGAAAAACCAAAACCAACCCACAGAGGAGTTACATGGGCGTTTCCCATTGGCAAAAGAGAACTATAAGCTAATGCTTATTGGTTTGCTAATAATTGTTGTTGGTTTTATACTTATGATTGGCGGAGGATCCGATGACCCAAATGTATTTGATGAAAGAATTTTCAGCTTTAGGCGGATTACCCTAGCCCCTTTAATGGTGCTTTTTGGGTTTATCTTTCAGATTTATGCCATAATGAAGAAGCCCAAAACTAAAAAATAATCAAAATTTATGGATGTTATTCAGGCACTGATTCTTGGAATAATCCAAGGGCTAACGGAGTTTTTGCCCGTTAGTAGCTCCGGACACCTTGAAATTGGTAAAGTATTACTTGGTGTTGATGTTGAGGAAAGCCTTAGTTTCTCAGTTGCAGTTCATGGCGCAACCGTACTAAGTACCATAGTTGTTTTCTGGAGAGATATTGTAGCGCTTATTAAAGGATTTTTCAAATTTAGGTGGAACGAGGAAACCAAGTTTATTGCACTCATAGCTGTTTCAATGATTCCAGTTGGAATTGTTGGCGTCTTTTTTAAGGATAGCGTTGAGAACCTTTTTAGTGGAAAATTACTACTAGTGGGTTTTATGCTTTTGGTAACCGCTATCTTACTTACTTTAGCAACGGTAATTAAGCGTAAGCGGGAAACAGATATAACCTTTTGCGATGCTCTTATTATTGGTGTTGCCCAGGCAGTTGCTGTAATACCCGGTATTTCACGTTCGGGAGCAACAATAGCCACCGGACTAATGCTGGGAAAGCGTCGACCAGAAGTTGCCAGATTTTCTTTTCTAATGGTGCTTATCCCCATACTTGGTGCAAATTTTCTTGATATTATGTCAGGTAGTTTCTCATCTGAGGCTGGCGCTGGTGCGCTTCCAATTTTTGTGGGTTTTATATCCGCATTTGTTGTGGGGGTGTTTGCATGTAAAATTATGATAAAGCTCATTAACCAGAATCGTTTAATTTGGTTTGCGCTATACTGTGCGGTTGTGGCAACAATTGCCATTGTTTCATTTATCCTTTAGGTTAATAGTTGATGAGGTTTACATTCGATAAAGATACAGACTGGAGAGAAGGTGTAGTTTTGCTGTTCGACAAACCCTTAGAGTGGACCTCTTTCAATGTGGTAAGTAAAGTACGTTCCTTGCTATACCATAGGCTTGGATACAAAAAAATTAAGGTAGGCCATGCTGGTACGCTTGACCCCCTAGCCACAGGATTGCTGATAGTGTGTGTTGGCAGGGCTACTAAAAAGGTGTCCATACTCCAGGATATGGAAAAGGAATATGTGGCAGATATTCGGCTTGGCGCAACAACTCCTTCTTACGATTTGGAAACAGAAATCGACCAAGAGTTTCCCGTTGACCATATTGATGAGGATAAGATAAAGATTGCCCTTCAGGAATTTATCGGGAATCAGATGCAGATTCCACCGCTATTCTCTGCTAAATTTGTTAATGGAGGACGCGCTTATAAACTTGCCCGTAAAGGTGTAGATATGCAGCTCAATCCTTCACCAATTGTTATACACGAAATCGAACTCATTAACCTAAATCTTCCGCTAATCTCTGTTAGGGTACGATGCAGTAAAGGAACCTACATAAGAGCACTAGCTCGCGATGTGGGTGTAGCACTAGACTCGGGAGCGCATTTGGTGGGTTTAAAGCGAACCGCAATAGGGGACATGAAGGTGGAAAACGCAATGACCCTAGACACTTTTGAGAAAAAAATAGAGTTTTTGTAACAAAAACCAAATTGTTACGTATAAGGGGCACAGTGCCTATATGTCAACATTTCTATTCGATTTTCCTAGTTATCAGCGTAGTCCCGTTAGAATAATAGGTGAGATTAAGATACCTTTTTAAGGTTTTATAGCTACCTTTGCAAACCAAATTTTTTAGTAGATGAAATTATCCCAGTTTAAGTACACCCTTCCACAAGAGCTTATTGCCAAGTTTCCCTCAGAGAATAGGGATGAGTCGCGTTTAATGTTAATTAACCGCAAAGACAAGTCAATTAAGCACCATATGTTTAAAGACCTTATCAACTTTTTTGATGATGGCGATGTGATGGTCTTCAATAATACCAAGGTATTTCCTGCACGGCTACATGGCCACAAGGAGAAAACAGGAGCTGAAATAGAAGTTTTTCTACTTAGAGAACTCAATAAGGAGCAACGCCTATGGGATGTTCTGGTTGACCCAGCCCGAAAAATTAGGATTGGTAATAAGTTGTACTTTGGTGAGGATGATGTACTGGTTGCCGAGGTAATTGATAATACAACAAGCCGTGGAAGAACCTTGCGGTTTCTGTTTGATGGGCCATATGAGGAGTTTAAGGATATCCTCATAAGGGATCGGAAGAGCACACGTCTGAACTCCAGTCAAAGAGACGTTGTGCCCGAGGATAAAGAACGATATCAAACAATATTTGCCAAGCACGAAGGGGCTGTTGCAGCACCAACCGCTGGTTTGCATTTTAGTCGCGAGCTGCTTAAAAGGCTAGAGATTAAAGGGGTGGATTTTGCTGAAATAACTCTTCATATTGGCCTTGGTAACTTTCGTAGCGTTGATGTTGAGGATTTAACGAAGCATAAAGTGGACTCGGAGCAGATTAGTATACTCGATGATGCTGTAAAGATAGTTAATGAGGCAAAGGATCGGAAAAATAAAATTTGTGCTGTGGGAACAACAGTTCTCAGAACCCTCGAAAGTTCTGTTTCAACGGAGGGTTATCTAAAGCCTTTTTCTGGTTGGACCAACAAGTTTATTTTTCCTCCGTATGAGTTTAGCGTGCCCGATGCAATGGTGTCCAATTTTCATTTGCCATACTCTACGTTGCTAATGATGGTTTCTGCCTTTGCGGGATATGATTTTCTTTTCGATGCCTATAAAGTGGCCATAGCGGAGAAGTACAGGTTTGGGACCTATGGCGATGCAATGCTTATTATATAGAGGTTGAAAATACAAAGGAATAAGGGCTATCGAAATATCGGTGGCCCTTTTGTTTTATTAGAAGAACTGAATAGCAATGGTTAGGACAAGCATTATTGAAAAGAATAGTTCGGTCCAAAACTTGCTCTTTGCAAATGTAAAGTAGTTTGCAATAATAAACGTTGATGGGATAGCTGCTAAGTAAACCATCTCAATAGAGCTGAAGGATGAAAATAGAACAAGTATTGCTGAGAAGAGAACCATCCAGATAAAAAGGCTATAGTACTTACGGATATTTATCTTTTGTGTAGGTAGGTTTCTCAAAAGGAAGAGCAGCGAAATAACTAACAAAAGACCTATAAAAGAGTAGAAAACAGTAAATGCTATTCCGTGAAAAATGCCTTCGCCTATGGGTAGTAGCGATTGTCCGATGATTTTGAAAAGCATTCCACTAGAATTATGCCATACAAAATAGTAGATAAATGCGAAAAACCAAGGGGTGATAAACCCGAATAGCACGACGAACCACTGTCGTATTCCCGTGTTGTTGAGTATAATAAGTGAAATAGAGGCTAGAATAATAAAAGCCGCCAATGGCAAGTATATCATCGACCCAATTCCTATATAAAAGCTGGCTCTAAAAAAGTGGTCTAAAGAGTTTTTGCCCTCGTACGATGATAGTAGGTTGTCTGTTGCCAGAATGAGAAATGGCGATGCGAAAACAGCAGGATTAATACGCTGCAATGGTATAAAACTCGAAGTGAAAATGATATAAAGCAAAACGGGAAGATAGGTCCTGTATTTAATAAGGATATGCTTTGTGTTTAGCTGGATGAGGTATAATGCTGATGCTATTGTAATTATTAATGCTACAATTTTTTCAATCAGGGTATGTTCACCCATTAGACCCTTGATGAGTACATAGAGAGGCATAGGGTAATTATCGAAGTAGAAACTAAAGACCTCCGTTGAGAAGAGTGATTTACCCCAGATTAGGAGTGACGTGAGTATTATTGTTGCAAGAATGGCAGGAGTCAAACCTTTGAAAAATTTTAGCAGCATTATGGTAGGTCTTGTTTAAGAAGGTCTTTTCCAATATCGGTACGATAGCATTTCCCGTCAAAGTTTATTCCTTTTGCATTGCTATATGCAATGTTAAGTGCACCCTTTAGGTTTATATCAATGCCTACTGAGGCCATCACCCTACCACCGCAGGTAACCAAGATCCCGTTGGGGTCAATCACCGTTCCGGCATGAAAAGTTATCGCTTGAGGTTCGCTGTTTGTATATGATATTTCAATCCCTTTTTTGTATGCACCCGGATATCCTTGAGAAACAACGATAACTGCAGCTGTGGCGTTATTGTAAAATTCAACTGTGGCGTTATGTAATTCCTGATTTGCCGTTTGTACAAGTAGTTCAAGCAAATCGGTTTTAAGCCTAGGCATTACAGCCTGAGTCTCAGGATCACCCATTCGTGCGTTGTATTCAATTACGTAAGGTTCGCCATTTACGTTCATTATTCCAACAAAAATAAACCCTTTGTAATTAATCCCTTCGCTTTCAAGCCCTTTTATGGTTGGCTTAACAATTCTCTCTTCAACCTTTAACCTAAAATTTGAATCGAAGAAGGACACTGGCGAAACAGCACCCATACCACCCGTGTTAAGACCGGTATCGCCATCGCCAATTCTTTTGTAATCCTTTGCCTCGGGCAAAATTACGTACGATTTTCCATCGGTTAGCACAAATACCGAGACCTCAACACCATGTAAAAACTCTTCAATTATGACCGTTTTACCAGCCTCGCCAAAAGCACCATCAAAAAAACAGTTTAAATTCTCTTCGGCTTCCCTTAAACTTTCGCAGATAACCACTCCTTTACCAGCTGCTAAACCATCGGCTTTAATTACGTATGGCGATTGCAGTTCACTTAAAAAGCGGATGGCTTCATTTTTATGCTGTGACTTAAAACTTTTGTAACGAGCTGTAGGTATTCCATGGCGAACCATAAATCCTTTCGAGAAATCTTTACTTCCTTCTAGCATGGCGCCTTTCTTAGTTGGGCCAATAACAGGGATATGTTTTAGTTCATTGTTGGATAGGAAAAAATCGTGAATACCATTTACCAGTGGATCTTCGGGTCCAACTACAACCATTGAAATACCGTATTTAATTACGGCTTGCTTCACCTGTTGAAAATCGGTGGGAGAAAGATTGATATTCTCGCCCAAGTTTTGAGTGCCCGGATTTCCAGGAGCGATGTAGAGTTTTTTTAGAAGTGGACTTTGGTTAATTTTCCAGGCTAAAGCATGCTCTCTGCCCCCCGATCCTAGTAAAAGAATATTCATTAAGTGTTTGGGTTATTTTGTGTAAAAATAAGCCTTATGTTTTTATTGTCAAACATTAATGGATGAAGATTGTGGACTAATAAAAAAGGCCTCCGTTTTGCGGAGGCCTTTAGTTAAATGCACTAATACTCTTTTATCATCTTATGAATGGCTGTTTTTCCGTCATGTCCAATTAGCCTAACGATATAAACGCCTGGTTTAATGCTTTGGGCATTCACCTTATTAGCACCATCAAGGTTAATCTCTAAAACTCTCTGTCCAGTAATATTCAATACAATAACCCTTTTTACCAACTTTGCATTAGTTATATAGATATCGTTGTTGAATGGGTTAGGGTATGTGTTCACCGTGAGCAGTTGGTTTGGATTGATATTCACCCCCAAAAGTTGAACGGCTACAGGAAGATTTGCATTGTCTACCTCAAACTCACCCGAGTATAACTCATAGGTACTTGCGGTAATTTCGAAGGTATAAGCTCCGTTCGGTAACCTAATCGTGGCCATGCCACTGGCATCGGTGACGATTGGATCGTAATCCGGTATCGTAATCTCAGCGTCCACAACAGCATTATTGTCGGAGTTGGTTACGGTAAATGTCACTGTGTAGGTTTCAGTTGGTACTACGTTAATCTCAAGGCTGTTACTTGTGCCTAGGCATCCCAATAGGGTTACCTCTACCGAATAGATGCCTGCCTCGGAGGCCACGTAGCTATCTTCAATGGCATCTGTAATCAGATTTCCGTTGAGTAGCCATTGATAGGCATCTGCATCAGCAATATCAACTGTAAAGTTCACGATTATGCTTTCTCCCTCAGTCCACTCAAGTGGATCAAGGGTACTGATTATAGGAACTGGTATTGGGTTTACCGTAACCACCACCTCATCGGTTGCTGAGCAACCCGTAGTCGTATTGGTACCCGTAACGGTGAATGTTGTCGTTTCGGTTATCACGAATGGTACTCCGTCAACAACTGAATTATCCCACGTGTAGCTTGTGGCATCACCCGATGCGGTCAGGGTAATGGTTTCGCCGCTGCAAGTTTCAAAGTCCGCAGGGGCTGTTACAATTGGTAGCGGGTTAACAACTACCTCTAACGAATTGCTATGTCCTGAGCAACCACTTTCAGTAACCTCTAACGAGTAGCTTCCACTTTCGGTAGCGGTGTATGAGGATAGGTTCGTCCCAGTAATTGCAGCACCATCTTTAAACCACTGGTATGCCTGGGCATTTTGAATATCTGACGTAAACACTACGTTAATATCATCGCCTGCACAAACAGCAAGGTTGTCGATAGTTGAGATAAAGGGTTCGGGTATTGGGTTAACCGTAACCACCACCTCATCGGTTGCTGAGCAACCCGTAGTCGTATTGGTACCCG
>CALGIR010000076.1 GCA_937915475.1 uncultured Bacteroidales bacterium | reverse complement strand
GGATGTGTGAATGGAACTTATCGGTTTATAATGCCTATAATAGAAAAAATGCATGGACCATAAATTTTGTTCAGGATAGCAATAATCCAACCATGTCGTATGCCGAGAAAACATACCTTTTCTCAATTGTACCAGCAATAACCTATAATTTTAAATTTTAGTGCCATGGCAAAAAGATTAGCTAGAGCAAATAGATATAAACTCCTTATTCTAATATTTTTTACGCTTTCAATTGTTTCGTGTACAGAGCGTATTGACATTGATTTGGATAGCACCTATACCCGTTGCGTAATTTATGGTGAGTTTACAACCGATACCACATCGCATTGGATTTCAATTACCCGCACAGGCGATTATTTTAAGAATGAGCCACCTTCTCCCGTTTCGGGTGCTGTTGTAACCATAGGGGATAATGAAAATTCCCATAGCCTTACCGAAGATGCTGAAAACCCTGGGAACTACTACACCAATTCGGATGTATATGGAGTTGTGGGCAAGGTGTACACACTATTTGTAGATGGGGTTGATTTGCTAAACGACGGCAACCTAAAAAGCTACGAGGCTAGTTCAGAGATTATGCCAGTTGCGTCACCCGACTCAATTGAGGTAATTTATAAAAACTTCTGGTTTGTTAATGTTTATGCGCAGGACCCTTTGGAGACTGAAGATTTTTACAAGTTTTTGGTTTACCAAAATGGAGTGCTCCACTCCGATTCGCTTCAGAAAATTCAGGTTATTGACGACGTATTATTCAACGGCAACTACACCAACGGTATATCAATTTATTTTGTGAATCCCGATTCTGAAGATACTTTTAATGCCGGCGATACAATAACGGTTGAATTTTGTGGTATTACTAAAGATTACTTTAAGTATTTAATTGAACTGCAAGCATCTGCTCGCCCTTCTGTCCCTCTTTTTGGTGGTGCTCCTGCAAACCCCAGAACCAACCTAAGCAATGGTGCAATCGGTTATTTTGCAGCCTATTCGGTATCAAGAGCCAGTACGGTTATTCAAGAGGATTAATAAAGAATATACTCCCATTATGGGCTAATCATCAATGGGTTTTTCAGCTAGAAACCTTTCGAGTATTTCTGCTGATTTGCTTACAGCATTGTTGCAAACCATGGCTAAATGACCGCTATCGGCGGCCTGTTTTTTTAGCCTCAAATTATTTATATCAATCTTTAAAAGTTCATGGCAATTTGTTGAGCCTAGCTCTTTACGGCATTCGCTAACAAATTGGCCAACCAAATAGGCCACATCATTTTTTGCATCATTATCCCCAGGCTGATACCGGCCAAGCCTCATGCCCAAAACAATTGCACCCGCGTTAATTGCCCCGCAAATATTCTGCGTTCGCCCAACTCCCCCGCCAAGTCCAGAGGCCATACTAAAAGCCATTTCAGCATCAACTCCTGCCTCGTTGGCAAAGGCAACTAGTATTGCTTGAGCGCAGTTGTACCCATTTTTAAAAAGTGAGAGTGCTTGTTCTGATTTACTCATAGCATTAAAATCCTTTTGTGTTTTACCCTTCAAACTTACAATTTTTTATTTTGTATATTTGGATGCCCAAACTAAATCCTTAGCCTGTGAAACCAGCAAACCAATTACGAATAGACAGGTTGACACCACTTTAAATAGGTTTGAGTTCAACCCCAATTAGCTAGTTTTATGATAATATCTGGTACTCTGATTAATGTAGCTGCTGTAATAATTGGTGGCGGTTTGGGTGTTCTGTTTCATGCGCGTTTGCCAAAGCGCTTAACAGATTCGTTTTTTCAGGCCATTGGGCTGTTTACCCTCTTTCTGGGTTTCTCCATGAGCCTTAAAACGGAAAATCCCTTGCTACTGGTTTTTAGCCTTATCCTTGGAGCGCTTGTGGGAACCCTCCTTAGGTTACAGGAGCGAATTGAGAATTTGGGAACAAATATCCAAGCAAAGCTAAAACTTAAAGGAGGGCAGTTTAGTGAGGGCTTGGTTACTGCCTTTCTGATGTTTTGCATGGGTTCAATGACAATATTGGGCGCAATTGAAGAAGGCCTAGGTGGTGAACCCAATCTGCTGCTGATTAAAAGCCTAATGGATGGTTTTTCCTCCATTGCGCTTGCTGCTGCTTTAGGGGTTGGAGTTATTTTTTCAGTTGTTCCACTTTTGATTTATCAGGGTGGTTTAACCCTACTTGCTGCCTACCTAGGCAGTTCGCTAACCAATTTAATGGTTGATGAACTGGCTGCAACGGGTGGTATTTTACTTATTGGTTTGGGGATAACTATTTTAGGCATCAAAAAGATTGAGGTTCTCAACCTTATCCCCGCTTTGCTGTTCATTGTGCTACTGGTTTACTTCTTTGGTTAGCTACTTTTAATCTATCTTTACACGATGATTGCTCAAATAAATAGCATACTGCAAGCACTCTTCAGAGCGCAATTTGGTTTTGATACTCAAAGCATTACTCCCCTACCCCAAGGCGGTTCAGATAGACGTTACTTTAGGCTTAAGGCAAAAGATATCTCGGTAATTGGGGCATACAATCCTGATATTAATGAGAATAAAACCTTTTTTTACCTAACCAATCATTTTATTTCGAAAGGTTTTCCAGTTCCAGAACTGCTAAGCATTGCTAACGATAAAAAGGCTTATTTGCTTTCCGATTTAGGCGACGACACCCTTTTTAGTAGGCTTATTGAAACGGATTGGAACAGCCAGCAGAGCAACGATACTATGCGGATTGCTTCCGCAACTTTAAATATGTTAACCAAGGTTCAGGTTGATGGGGCTAAGGGACTCGATTTTTCACAATGCTACCCCAAGTCCAACTTCGATTTGCAAAGCGTGATGTGGGACTTTAACTATTTTAAGTATAGTTTCCTTAAGCCATCGGGAATTCAGTTTAATGAGGCTACCCTCGATGACGATTTTTTGGCTTTCGCCAATGTTTTGCTATCGCAGCCCACAGGGTATTTCCACTACCGCGATTTCCAGTCGCGCAATGTTATGATTGTTAACGGGCAACCCTTCTTTATCGATTATCAAGGGGGTAAGCAAGGACCGTTACTGTACGATGTGGCATCGTTCCTATATCAGGCAAGGGCAAATTTCCCGCAGAATATTCGTGAAAAACTTTTCAATTCGTACCTC
>CALGIR010000075.1 GCA_937915475.1 uncultured Bacteroidales bacterium | reverse complement strand
GGTGCATTGGTTGCCCCTCAGGCAAACGCTATGGCTGCTGTAATTGAACCTATGATGAGCGGGAAACCAGCACCTTGGCTACTTTACGGCGCAGGCGCAATGCTTTCGTTAATCCTTACCATGATTAATGTTCCCGCATTAGCCTTTGCATTGGGTATGTTTATACCACTTCAGCTTAACACACCTTTACTTATAGGTGGAATTATTGCTCACATTGTTGCTACTCGTAGCAAGGACGCAAAACTTAATCAATCTCGCCGCGAGCGTGGTACGCTAATCGCATCAGGGTTTATTGCTGGGGGAGCTTTAATGGGCGTTATTAGTGCAATGCTTAAGTTTGGAGGTATTAACTTTGTTAATAATGAGTGGTTTGAATCCAACTCAGCTCAGATTCTTGGACTAGGTATGTTCCTACTTCTATGTGCTTACTTAATTTGGGAGTCGCTTAGGGCAAAACCAGAAAAGGAATAGTAATTTTAGAAGATTGAGGACGGAAGGTTATGTTCTTTTTTGCTCCCGTCTTCATTCTTAAAACATTGAGCACAATTAACTAAAATTAATAAACTATGATAAACGAAAAATTATTAATCGACCGATTCCTACGCTATGTAAAAATCGATACACAAGCCGATGATACCGTTTCCGATATCTTTCCCAGCACCAAAAAACAGCTTGACCTTTCAAACCTACTGGTTCAGGAATTAAAGGATTTGGGGCTAAAGGATGCAACTATTGATAAATACGGTTACGTAATGGCGACTGTACCCAGTAACATCGACAAAAAGGTACCCACTATTGGTTTCCTTGCTCACGTTGATACCGCACCAGATATGAGCGGAAAGGACGTTAAACCCCGTTTTATTGAGAACTACGATGGTTCGGAAATTATCCTTAACAAGGATTTAAACGTTACGCTTTCGCCAAAAGAGTTCCCTGAACTCCTAGGCTACAAGGGGCAAACGCTTATTGTTACCGATGGTACAACCCTACTGGGCGCCGACGATAAGGCAGGCATTGCAGAAATTATGACTGCCATTGACTACATGATGAGCAATCCTGAGTTTAAGCACGGCCCAATCCGCATTGGATTTACCGTTGACGAGGAGGTTGGTCGTGGAGTTGACCATTTTGACGTAAAGAAATTTAATGCCGATTTTGCATATACCCTCGATGGCGGAGCCATTGGCGAGTTAGAGTACGAAAACTTTAACGCTGCAGGCGCAAAAATTTCTGTTCAGGGTCGTAATATCCATCCAGGCTACGCCAAAGATAAAATGATAAATGCAATTCATGTGGCTATGGAGTTTAACAGCCTCCTACCTGCCAATGAAAGACCTGAGCATACCGAAGGGTATGATGGTTTCTATCATCTTATTAAAATAGATGGCTCGGTTGAGAATGCTACATCCCAATATATTATTCGCGACCATAACCGCGAAAAATTTGAGGCCCAAAAAGAATATATTGCTAAAGTTGCCGAATTTATCAACATGAAATATGGCCAAGGAGTTGTTACCCTTGAGATAAAAGACCAATACTACAATATGCGCCAGATGGTTGAACCCGTAATTCACGTGGTAGATACAGCCGTTGAGGCAATGAAACTAGTTGGAGTTAAGCCTGACGTAAAACCAATACGTGGCGGAACCGACGGGGCTCGCTTATCATACATGGGGTTACCTTGTCCAAACCTATTTGCTGGTGGCGAAAACTTCCACGGTAAACAGGAGTATGTTGTTGTTAACAGCATGGTAAAGGCAACCGAGGTAATGCTTAAGATTATTGAGCTTTACGCTCAAAAATAATTACTTACGAAATAAACGCCAAAGTGCTTGGAGAATAAACACCACGCTTTGGCGTTTTGTTTTAACCAGTAAATCTTAGGATAAATGCAGCAGCAAAACAATCCCTGGCAAACAGCAACAATTTTAGGTAGCATATGGGGTGCTTTTGAGATTGTTGCGGGAAGCCTACTCCATAATGTGGGTGTCCCAATGGTTGCAGGGACCTTCCTTTCTGCATTGGGTGTAATAATCCTTGTTTCTGGAGTTAGAGTTTTTGGCGGCCAAGGCGTGTTTTGGCGTGCAGCACTGGTTTGCGCAGCGCTTAAAACCGTTTCGCCAAGCCCTGTAATCCTTTCGCCAATGTTAGGTATTACAATTGAAGGGTTGTTAATGGAGTTGGGCGTACTGTTGGCTGGAACAAATATTATTGGCTATGCAATTGGAGGAGGATTAGCCCTCCTCTCGGTTCTAGCCTTTAAACTCTTTAGGCTAATTATGATTTATGGTGTCGATATTATTGAAGCCTATAAATCTATTTTTAATATCCCTATTTTATCTGGGATAACCGAATCGAAGAGTTATTTAATACCAGTTATACTATTTATCCTTATCTATTTCATAATTGGGGCGTTTGCTGCCTATACAGGCTACAAAGGGGGCAATAGAATAAAATCAAAAATCAATGTAGATAACATTAGGCTTATTAAGCAAGCGAATGGTTTTAAACCACTAAATCCGAGTGGATATAAAGGTGGGGTCACATTTTTGCTCTTTCATATAGCATGGCTAACCGTTTTTATCTTTATAAAAAACTATGTCAATCCAATTTACTGGCTCTCTGGCGGAATACTTTACTTAATGCTCTGCCTGTTAAGGTATGGTAGGGTTAGGCAATTAATGTCGCGGCCAACATTTTGGATTACTATTATCATTATTTCAGCAATCTCTTCAGTTTTTATCCAGCTGGGTAAAGATGGTTCGTCAATTCAGGTCTACAAAATACTCGAGAACTCCCTAATAATCCTTGTAAGAGCATCAGTGGTATTAGTTGCATTTGCATGCATAAGTATTGAAATGATGAGCAAGGGCGTATCGAGACACTTTGGCAATAGCAAGTTTTTGCCTTTGGCAAAATCATATAATCAAGCACACCATGCACTACCGCACCTTCTAGCAACCCTAAAAAAGGACTCTAGAAAAGTATTTCAGCCAATCCCACTAATTGAGAAAATGTTTACTCATTTCACCTATGAAAGCAACAGCGCTTACCCCAACAAAATCTTTATTATTACTGGCGATAGGCAAAGTGGGAAAACCACCTTTATGAAAGAGATGGTTGCCCTTATTGAAAAAGAAGAAATACCCTTGGCTGGTTTTATTGCCGAGGGGCTTTGGGATAATAACCAGCAACGCTCTGGTTTTAACCTAGTAACATTACCAAAAAAAGAATCGATTTTACTATGCGACCGCACAACAAAGGAGTGGCTACAGTTTCATTCGTTCTTTTTCAATCCAACAGCAATACGTTTAGGAAAAAATGCATTGCAAAATACCCAAGCTAATGCGGTTGTTTTTGTTGATGAAATTGGGAAATTTGAATTAGAAGGAAAACTCTGGGCGGACGATTTATCAACCTTACTGAGCACGCATAATGGACCAATTGTACTCTCAATTCGCAATATTTATATTGATGAGGTAAAACAACGATGGAACCTAACCAATGTAATAGTAGTTGATGCCTCAACTGAATGCCCTGAGGATATTTGCAAGCAAATAGTTAGGGTAACGACTAACCCTTAAGTTCCTCTAACAACCCTTATTGTTTGAATTAATGGTCCTAACAAACAAAAGTTATCAGTAAAACTACTGCTAAATAGTAATTCACTACTCAAACCCCCTATCCCCATAAGGAGCATATTCAGATAATTAGTTCAATTATCGTTAGGAATTACATTGGCAAGCTAAACCTATAGTTAAACAATACTTGTGGTACAAAATTTGCTAGCAAATATAGGATTATACTTACTAATGAAACACCACATACCATTGTGGTAGCTTCATAATCTTAAGACTTAAGATAAAATTGTTTAATCATTAAACTACTAAAACTTATGGCACACTTTAACCACTTCAGAGTAATAGCAATAGCTGTTTTAATCTTGTCGTTAAGTTCATGTATGAAAGAAGGCGAATCATATTTTGAGCAAATCGTTACTTTCCATGAAGCATACCTCGCTCCCGAAACATACTGGAATGGTGAAGATGGAACAGGTTTCAAGCAATTTGGGGCAGTTAGTTTTTATAACCATTATGAAGAAAATGAAGGAGAAGGATACTGGAAAGGTTTTGCCTACTCTAACATAACCGATGCAGAAGCAGTAGGTTACAACAGTGAGTTTTGCGCTTACATTAGCAAGGGGGGTAATCCGCTAAATACGTATTCCGTTGTTCACGTTAAAGAGGAGAGCGCCACAATGTCCTTTATGAGTGAAGCTATCCCGCTGTCGGTATGGGTAACAAACACTTCTCTTGCCTATTATTCTATGCTTAACGGTGATGAATCTACAACACCATTTGAGGAAGGAGATTGGTTTAAGATAACTGCTACAGGATATGATACTAATAATGAATCGGTTAATATCTGTGAGTTTTATTTAGCTGATTATCGTGGAGAAAAATCGTATATAATTGACGAATGGACATTTTTTGATTTATCAACGTTAAGTGGTTCATCTAAAATTATCTTTACTTTATCTTCATCCGACAATAGTGAATCTGGCATGAAAACACCAGCATATTTTTGCATTGATAATTTTCACATTGCATTTAGTAGTTAATTCTATTTTTCAGAAATGTAATCAACTATTTTATAGCTCTACCTCTAATAAAATATTGGTTTCTGTTACTCCATAAAATATATTCTCGAAATCTAAGAGTTTATTAGAATATTCTACAAATGCCAAGCGCCGAGTAATTGTCTAATTACTCGGCGCTTGACATCTATAGGGTTGTATTTTATAATCAACCATGTTCAAAAACTATCAACTTTACGTTAAATCGTGAGTCATACTAATTTACAATACCATAAACTTCACCAGCAAAGCTTTAAGCAGCGTATTCGCATAAAAACATAGGGTAAACCAACACCTAATGCCATTTTCTTCATTTCTTTTCATTTTTATGATGAAATAACTTGCTGAATGAACATATGTTCACTATGTTTGCAGTGAACATTTGATTATACAGGTATGTCGCCACGAGTTAGAAAAATAAGGAAAGTGCTTAATCCTCCATCAGTAAAGGGTTTTAAACCTTATGGACGTGAGGTTAAGGAGCAGCCGCATCAAGAACCAATAATACTTCATTTCGAGGAGTATGAGGCTCTTCGGTTATGCGATTACGACATGTACAACCATCACCAGTCATCAGTTATGATGGGCGTGTCGCGCCCAACCTTTACAAGGATATACGCTAGGGTAAGACAAAAAATTGCCAAGGCGTTTGTTGAGGGACTTCAAATATCCATTGAGGGTGGTAAGGTTTATTTCGATAGCGATTGGCATCAATGCCATAGCTGTAAATGCTACTTTAATAATCCTTTCAGAGAAATCGAAACATCTGCCTGTCCTTTGTGTGGCGAGAATACAATATCAAGTTTTGATGTTGATGCTAAAACAACCAGTACAGCAGATTTTGTTGACAATCAAAATATGTGCATTTGCCCAGGTTGTGGCCACGAAATTCAGCATAAGTTCAGAGTTCCCTGTAGCCAAGAGGTTTGCCCAAAATGCAATGCACGCATGAAGAGAAAAAGAAAATAAACTTAAAATAACATAAAACAAAAAAAAATGAAAATTGCCATTACATCCACCGGAAATACACTTGATTCTAAAGTTGACGAACGTTTTGGACGTTGCTCCTACTTCGTAATTTACGATACCGAAAGCAAATCCACCGAATTTATTCCAAACCCAAACAAAGAAGTAGAGAATGGTGCAGGGCCAGCATCTGTACAGCTTGTTGCTTCAAAAAATGTAAAAAAAATAGTGTCGGGCGAATTTGGAATGAAAATTAAATCGCTTGTTGATAGTCTTAAAATACAGATGATTGTAGTAAAAGACCAAAGCAAAACAATTACAGATGTAATTGAAATGCTAAACCATTAAAACAGGAGAATTATGCCTAAACTCGATGGAACAGGCCCCGAAGGGAAAGGCGCTAAAACAGGTCGCCGTTTGGGCGAATGCAGTGAAACTTCTGAAAATGAGAAGTTGAATAAACTAGGTAAAGGTATGGGTAAAAAGCGCAAAGCTGGATGTGGTGAGGGACTTGGAAAACGTTTAAAAAGCGGAGAGTAACGCACCGATACTAACTTTTACTTTTACAACTTAACACAATTTATTAATCAATTAAACAGGAGGTAATATGCCAGGTTTTAATCAAAGAGGGCCAGCCGGACAAGGTCCAATGACTGGCCGCAGAATGGGAAAATGCACTAATTATGGTGCAAACCAAAAATCGCAAAGCACCGAAGAAGAAATACAGAATCAAGACTTCGGTAGAGGTTTTGGCTTTGGCCGAAGAGGTCGTGGCCGTGGCCCAAATCGCGGATTTGGAATGCAAAACAGATTTAGGGGTGGTTTCTAATTATTAATCATTTCTTGTAAAGGCGAAAAGCACATACACTTTATATGCTCTCGTCTTTACAAGATTTACTCAAAAAATTATATATGAATAAAACAATTGCTATTCCGCTACAAGGAGGAATCCTTTGCGCACACTTTGGACATTGCGAGACTTTTGCTATTGTGAAAGTAGTTAATGGAGAAATTACTGATATTCAAGAGCGTACTCCCCCGGAGCATGTGCCCGGAGTTTACCCTCGCTGGGTTGCTGAACTTGGTGCTACCGATGTAATTGCAGGCGGAATGGGGCAAAAAGCTATTCAGCTATTCCATGAACAAAAAATTAATGTTTTTATTGGTGCTCCACTAATTAATCCAAAGGAATTGGTAACCAATTTCATTGAGGACAAGTTGGAGTTAAGCGCAAACTACTGTGACCACGACGAGAACCACAGTCATGGTTGCAACAAATAGGCAATAGCATTATGGTTGATGAAAGGTGTATTAAATGTTTTTTAAGGACCTACGAGCGCCTTTTCGAAAAATATAACGTAAGCGAAAGACACCAAGGATTCTTCCTCTCTTTCTTCAACCATATAGTTAAGGGCAACTACACCAATTTTGCGCCAGAAATCCAGCGCAATCTCAATAGAACGTTTTGTAGATTAATTGGTATGGAAGACCCTTTTAGCCAAGAAAAAGAGGATAGCAATAGGATTGCTTTGGAACTATACGACGAGTGGAAACCAAAGGTGATAGAATCTAATAATCCATTTAACCTGGCACTTAAATTAGCCATTGCTGGTAACATAATGGATTACGGAGCCAGCACAAGTTTTGATATCCACAAAACCATAGATAGCGTACTACAGAGCAATTTTGCAATTGATAAGTCAAAAGAACTTAAGCAACGACTGCTCAAGGCAAAACAGGTTCTATATCTAGGCGATAATGCTGGCGAGATTGTCTTCGACAAGCTATTTATCGAAACCATTCAGCATGGGAATATTACCTATGCTGTTAAAGGTGCCCCAGTGCTTAACGATGTAACCATGGATGACTCCAATCAGGTAGGAATGCATTATTCAGCCAATGTGATTTCCAATGGCTACGATGCACCATCGACCATCTTAAGCCGTTGCAGCGATGAGTTTTTGAAGATATACAACTCGGCTGATTTGATTATATCCAAAGGACAAGGAAATTTGGAGGGATTATTAGATACGAAAGACCCTCGGATATTCTTTCTGCTTATGGTAAAGTGCGATTTAATTGCCGAAATACTTGGCGTAAAAAAAGGTGATTTTGTTGTGCATAACTTCAGCTAGATAGAACACATTTTTTAATACAGTTAAACTGCAATCATGGGAAAAGTTAAAATTGGAATTATAATTTGCGACCGCTATCACACCTGTGCAGGCGGAAAATGTTTGCGTTCACTTCAAAATCGTGAGGGAGCCTTTGCCATTTATAAAGGGATGGATGTTGAACTTGCCGGCTACACTACCTGCGGAGGATGCCCTGGTGGAAATATTGAATACGCCCCCGAGGAGATGAAAAAGAACGGAGTAACTCACGTTCATCTTGCCACCGGTTTACTTGTTGGCTACCCTCCTTGCCCCCGTCTGAAACACTTTTCTGAATTTATTCCCGAGAAATTTGGCCTAAAGGTGGTTTTGGGAACTCATCCAATTCCCCAGAAATACTTTACTACTCATACAAACTTAAATACATGGAACTCCTCATTCTTTAAAGAGGCCATAAAGGATACTCTTACCGATGAGGCCACAAGATTAAAATATGACTGATATTAAACCAATAAAAATTGCCATAGCAAGCGGTAAAGGTGGGACAGGTAAAACGCTATTATCAACTAGCCTTTTCTATACCCTTCAAAAGCATAACCATGAGGTAACGCTTGTGGATTGTGATGCTGAGGAACCAAATGACACCATCTTCTTTTCTGGAAATCTCCAAAACGTAACCGACGTTACCATACGGGTTCCAGAAATTGATGAATCGAAGTGTACATTCTGCGGCAAATGCCACGAATATTGTAGCTACCAAGCCATATTCATTATTCCTCCTGCAAAAGTAATTAAGGTGATGGAAGATTTATGCCACGGCTGCGGGGCATGTACCTATGCTTGCGAATTTGGAGCAATAACCGAGAAGGATGTTTCGCTTGGCAAGGTAAACACCTTTGGCATAACCGATAAAACAAAAATTATTGAAACCAGAGCCCGTGTTGGCGTGTATTCGCCCGTTGAGATAATAAAAAAAGGGATTAGTGAAGCGGGAAACAACCACATTATCCTTTTCGATTCGCCTCCAGGTACTTCATGCTCTTTTATACAAACCGCTGCTAAGGCTGATTATGTAATACTGATTACAGAACCCACGCCCTTTGGTTTAAGCGATTTGAAACAATCGGTTGAAACGCTTAAAACCATGAACATACCCTATGGCGTAATTATAAACCGCGCAGGGCTTGGGGACGATAAGGTACACAGCTATCTAAAAGAGAATGATATTTCTCTTCTTTTGGAGATTCCGTTCGATAAAGAGATTGCAGCAAGCTATTCAAGGGGTGAAATTATTGCAGAATCGAAACCCGAACTGCAAGAACAACTACTAAAAATATTTAAAGAAATAAATCAAAAATATGGAATTAGCAATAATTAGCGGTAAAGGAGGGACTGGGAAGAGCAGCATTAGTGCAGCATTTGCAACGTTAGAAAAAAACGTATTACTTGCCGACTGCGATGTAGATGCCGCTAACCTACACATAATTTTTAACCCAACCCACGAGGAGGAACAAGTATACATTGCAGGTCAAACTGCCGTAATTGATTACGCAATTTGCACAAATTGCGGTATATGTAAGGATTACTGCCGTTTTGATGCCATCCACCTTATTGATGGTCGGATTGAGATATCAGAAACCACATGCGATGGTTGTCAACTTTGCTACAGGGTTTGCCCTTGCGAGGCAATAACCATGATAGATAACGACAAAAGCCGCATGTATTCGGGCACCTTCCGCAATGGCAAAATGGTTTACGGACGATTAGCTCCAGGCGAAGAAAACTCAGGAAAATTAGTCAATATGGTTCGCGACAAGGCCAAGGCTGTTGCAAAAAGTAATGGTCTAACAAACATCATTATCGATGGCCCTCCGGGTATTGGCTGTGCAGCAATATCATCTATTACAGGGGTAGATAATGTTTTGGTTGTAACCGAGCCAACTAAATCGGGACTACACGATTTGGAAAGAACCCTTGAACTTGTAAGCAAATTCGACCTAAAGGCGTGGGTGCTAATCAACAAATTTGACCTAAACACCAATATGTCTTCTCAGATTGAGAAAAGGTGCGCCGATTTAGGTGTGGAAATTGCAGGCAGACTGCCCTTTGACCCAGTATTTGTTGATGCAATGGTTAATTGCAAAAGCATTTTAGAATGGGCACCCGAATCGCCATTAAGCAAAGAGTTAAAATTGATTTGGAATAAAGTAAGCATACCTAAAGCATGATAGCCTTTGGTCCCATACCCTCGCGCCGTTTAGGAATGAGCCTTGGAATTAACAATATTCCAAAGCAAAAAGTATGTACTTACTCGTGCATATACTGCCAGGTTGGGACAAAACAAAGGTATAGCGATACACGAGAAGAGTTGTACGAACCTTTGCTAATACACAGAAAGGTTGCAACCCTGCTCAAGAAACTCGACGATAACTGTAAACCTGATTACCTAACCTTTGTTGCAAATGGTGAACCCACCCTCGATGCTAAAATAGGTAATACAATTCGGTTGCTAAAGTCGTTCAATATTCCTATTGCGGTTATCACTAATGCCTCGCTTCTTTGGGACGAGAAGGTAAGAGACGACCTAATGGAAGCCGATTGGGTTTCGATTAAAATAGATACCACCAAAGAGGAAATATGGAAAAGCCTAAACAGACCTCATCCAAGTTTAGACCTAGAAAGGGTGTTGAATAGTATTATTCAGTTCTCTAAACAGTACAAGGGCTTATTGGTATCAGAAACAATGCTGGTTCACAATGTGAACGACACACCAGAAGACCACGTTCGTACCGCTGATTTTATCTTTAGGGTAAACCCATCAAGGGTTTACATCTCAATTCCCACTCGTCCTCCAGCCATTAAAACGGTAAAAGCTGCCACATCAGACGCTATAAACCAAGCATACCAAATCTTTATAAATAAAGGGTTAAATACTGAACTTATCCTTGGTTTCGAAGGCACAAATACAGGATATACAGGTAATGCAATTGATGATATACTTAACATCAGCGCTGTTCATCCACTTAGAGAGGACACCCTGAATGAGCTACTTAAAAAGAACAATGCAACCTTTGATGTGGTGAAGAAATAAATTGAGGAGAAAAAAATTGAAGAACTCACCTTTAACACGAAAAAGTTTTACCTCCGAAAACACCGATAGACCATGCTCATAAAAGTTGAAAAATATGGGGCGAAAGTACTTCGTAAGCATTCTGCACTAGTTAAAAGCGACGAGGACATAGAGGGTATGTCAACAAATCTTTTTGATACGTTGGCAAAAGAGGGAGGTATTGGCCTTGCTGCGCCCCAAATTGGATTGCTTAAACGAATATTTATAATGGACTCAGGCCCTTTAGCTAATGATGATGATACTGTAGATAAGTTTAAGCACCTAATTATTAATCCAACAATCCTATTTGTAAGTAAGAACGAGACTTGGTTTAACGAGGGCTGTTTGAGCATACCTGGGATTTTTGAAGATGTTGAACGCCCCGATAAAATAGTTGTAAAGTACTATAACGAGCAACTGGAGCCAATTGAAAGAGAACTATCGGGTATTGAGGCCCGAATTTTTCAGCACGAATATGAGCATCTCGAGGGAATTCTATTTATTGATAAGCTGAGTCCTATTAGGCGCCAAATGCTGAAAGGCAAGCTTAACAGAATTGCACGAGCCACCATAAAATAAATCTACCATGAGTACAAAAAAATCAATATTAAAAGATAAGCCCAAACTGAACATTTGCATTGATATTATATTGTTCCTACTCTTAGCAGCAATGGCAGGTGTTGGACTACTCATTAAGTACGTTCTGATATCTGGCGAAAATCGAAACTTGCTCTACGGTGGAAATACAAACTTACTATACTTAGGATTAGACAGGCACCAATGGGGAACTATTCACCTTATCATTAGCCTTGTATTTATTCTTTTCCTTGTGCTTCACATAATTTTTCACTGGGATATGATGCTATGTCTCCTCAGGAGGCTTATCCCAAATAAAAGAAGGAGGATTGTCTTCAACTCAATAATCATTGCATTGGGAATTCTGTTCTTCTTTTTTGCATTTTTTATTACACCCACACAAGTGTACCACGAGCACAACTACAGAAACAGAATAAATAGAACTTCCACATTTGTAGGTGAACAAGAATTAGCTCCAATCCCCGACACCAATCATGAGGTAGTTCCTCAGCAAGAACAGCAAGTCAAGGAAACTAAACAGAAAGAAGAAAAGATTCCACAGCAAAAAAACCGCACTATTGCAGAGGAATATGAGGTGCAGGGTACCTACACCTTGAATTATGTGGCCAATAAGTACAACGTACCAAGTTCATACCTGTGCAATGAGCTTAATATTCCGCAGAACTTATCCTCTAAAAGGCTAGGACACTTGCGAAGAAGATACAACTTTACCATGGCCGATGTTAGTAAAGCCTTAGCCAACCATAAAAAACAGAATCCTCAATGATATCAGAGCTAAAAAAAAGGTTTGGTCCAAAGTGCATGGGTTTAAAGGTAAACTACAATAAGGAGGTTGTATACTCGCCCATTAAGCCCATACGATTTTGCGAAGCAGTTAACGATGCCTTTAAAACCCCTCTCCTATTCGACCCACAGAACCTTATCTGCATGGGAGGTAGAAGAAGCATGGGTTTGCTTTTAGATGATAAAGAAATGGCCCAACATCTATCAACAGAAAATGGAATAGCGCTACAAACCGCTAAGCGGGCACTTAGTGAAATTCCTAAAATGAACACTCCAATTCACAACATCCTTATGGGGATTGATGATCAGCTGGAAAAAGAGATTCAACCCGATTTGTATATACTTTACATCAACCCTAAAGAGGTAATGAACCTATCGAGAGATTACACCCTTAAAACTAATGAGTTTCCTATTATGAAACCTTTCTCTTACCTGTCGGTTTGTGGTAATGTGTTCATAAGCACATTTAAGTCGGCCAATATGAGCATCTCATTCGGCTGTCCCGAATCGCGAAAATACGGAGGAGTAAAAGACAACCATGTAGTTGTTGGCCTTCCGTATAGTAAATGTATTCAGCTCTTCAGCT
The DNA here is from genome assembly GCA_937915475.1 of uncultured Bacteroidales bacterium. Taxonomy (GTDB): domain Bacteria; phylum Bacteroidota; class Bacteroidia; order Bacteroidales; family Tenuifilaceae; genus Perlabentimonas. The sequence continues at coordinate 697 of CALGIR010000075.1, read as the reverse complement.
AAACAACTTAATACTATGCAATACGAAGCTAAAAATCAAGGATACATCCACCTTTATACCGGAAACGGAAAAGGGAAAACCACTGCAGCCCTAGGCTTGGCAATTAGAGCAGTTGGCGCAGGAAAACGAGTGTTTATTGGTCAGTTTGTTAAGGGAATGCACTACTCAGAACTCGAATCGTTGAAACGATTTGATGAGATAGCAATTAAGCAGTACGGGCGCGATTGTTTTATAGAGCACGAGCCAACCGACGAGGACATAAAAGTTGCCATTGATGGGCTAAACGAGGTTACATCAATAGTGAAAAGCAATGAGTATAACGTTGTAATACTCGATGAAATTTGCATTGCGCTATACTATAAACTATTCCCAATTAGCAGCGTAGTATCGTTACTGAAAGAAAAACCTAAATCGATGGAAATAGTGCTAACAGGACGCTATGCCCCTACCGAGCTGATTGAGATTGCCGATTTAGTAACCGAAATGAAAGAGATAAAACACTACTACAACAAAGGAGTAGAGGCTCGAAAGGGCTTTGAATTTTAAAACTTAAATCACTTTTGTCCAGTAGAGATAATACATTTTGGAAAAACGATTCGTGTTGCGACTGGCATCGGCCGATGAACCGAAAAACAAGCACAACGGGCGTTAAGAAAAATCTGCTGTTTGCAGCACCGACCGCAGGGAGGTGCAAGTT
>CALGIR010000074.1 GCA_937915475.1 uncultured Bacteroidales bacterium | reverse complement strand
TTAACCCAATAAGCAGCAAACTGCCGCCAATCCAAGGTGCCACCTCGCCAAAAGTAATTGGTTCTGATATGGGGAACTTAATAGCGTAGATATCAACAACAGTGCTATCTGCTGGAATTGCATTTACCAAGAACCAAATGGGTGAAGTTTTGGCCGTATCGCTCATTTCGCCATTGGAAAAAGGAAGTTGAAATGGTGGAATACGATAAAATCCTTCATCGAACGAAGTTAATTTAAGCCTATAGGTGTACTCCAAATTTTCGTTATCCACCCTTATGGTATCAACAATACCATCATGGAGCACCTCAATACCCGTTACCAGTGTATCAGCAAATATTGGAAACTGAACACTATAACCGTTAGGCATTTGCGCCTTAATTGATAGTTCTACCTGGTCGCCAATGAGAATACTATCGGCCGAGATGCTAACCTGGAAACTATGGGTTGGTTTCTGCGCAAACGATACAAATGAAATGGCAAGGAATCCCAAAATACTCATAAAAGTATTGCGCAACCCTCGATGTATCCAATCAAGTAGAACCAATTTATCCGTATGCTTTAAATTAAAAACTTTCATTGTTTATCTAAATTGCATTTACGCTCGTTGCTTAAAGAGTTTTATAAGAGGTTTAACATAATCCTCTTCGGTGCTTATGGCAACCGAATCGACCTTGCAGCGCGAAAAGGTTTGCTTTAGTAATTGCTCCGATTCGGCCCACCAATTGGCATAAGTTTTTCGTACTTCGCTGCTCGATGTGTCAATCCACTGATAATGCCCTGTTTCGGCATCCTTTAGCTTTAAAAGTCCAACCGAGGGTAGCTCAACCTCACGCCTATCGTAAATTCTAATGCCCACCACATCGTGCTTGTTGCTGGCAATGGTAAGCGCATTGGTGAATAGCGGAGTTGGATTATCGATTTCAGAATCCATAAAATCGCTTATAACAAAGGCAGTACAGCGTTTTTTAAGCGCATTGGTAAGGTACCTCAATGCCTCCGAAATATCTGTTCCGTGACTGGTTGGCGTAAAGTGTATCAGCTCGCGAATAATATGTAGGATGTGGGTACGTCCTTTTTTGGGTGGAATAAATTTCTCAACCTTATCGCTAAACATCAAAACACCAATCTTATCGTTATTCTGAATAGCCGAAAATGCAAGCACAGCGGATATCTCAGTGGCAAGATTCTTTTTCAGCTGATTGGTTGTACCAAACATCCTCGAGCCGCTAACATCAATAAGCAGCATTACGGTAAGCTCACGCTCCTCTTCAAACACCTTAATGTAGGGTTGATTAAAGCGGGCGGTTACGTTCCAGTCAATGTTTCTGATATCATCGCCATACTGATACTCACGCACCTCGCTAAAGGCCATTCCTCTACCCTTAAAAGCACTATGGTACTCTCCCGCAAAAATTTGACGGGACAGCCCACGGGTTTTTATCTCAATTTTTCGTACTCGCTTAAGTAGTTCTGATGCTTCCACAATTTCTTGATTTACGAAACAGTTATTAACTATTCCTTTTTCAAACGGGTTACCACGGTTGTAAACCAGTCGCCCTTTACCAATTCAACTTCGTATGTATTTCTGTCCTTCCGGTATGTCCACCTAAGGTTTTTCGATTTGCCGTATTCCTCTGCCAATTGCTCCTTAAGCTTGTTAAACATCCAGGTGTTGTACATTCGCGATACTGAGGTGCAAAAACCATCTGCATTCAGCATAAATATTAAGGTTTGCTCCTCAAACGAATTCTCAAACTTAATAAAGCTTCTATCGAAGTTGTAAATCTCTTTAGCAAATGCAAAGCCCGATAATTCTTGCCCCACCCTTGTTCTTATCTCGTCTTTATGCATGCTGATGTAGTTCTGGCTTTTAACAGAACACATTATCAACATAATTATTAGCAAAAAACTAGTGCGAAAAAGGACAATCCTAATCATGGCCTATGGCACCTCTATGGTATTTAAAATCTCAGTTATAATATCCTCGCTTGTAATATTCTCTGCCTCGGCCTCGTAGGTTAAGCCAATACGGTGGCGCAGCACATCGTGGCAAACCGAGCGAACATCCTCTGGAATAACATAACCCCTACGCTTAATGAAAGCGTATGCTTTTGAAGCCAGCGAGAGGTTTATACTTGCTCTTGGTGAACCACCAAAGGCAATCATATTTTCAAATTGGGTAAGGCCATAATCCTTAGGAAAACGTGTGGCAAAAACAATATCAACAATATATTTTTCAATCTTCTCGTCCATGTAAACGTCCCTTACAACCTCGCGTGCTTTTATAATATCCTCCGATTTAACCACCTTGCCTGCCTTGGGGAACGAAGCTGCCACATTCTGCCTAATAATAAGTTTCTCCTCCTCTATCTTTGGATAGGTAATCTTTACTTTTAGCATAAAGCGGTCAACCTG
>CALGIR010000073.1 GCA_937915475.1 uncultured Bacteroidales bacterium | reverse complement strand
CAATAAACAGAAGTTAGAAAAATCAACGAAATTAAGTTCGTAAAGTAGAACTAATCATATAGTGATATCATCATAACCCATTCCTATCATTATATTGTAAAACAACTCCATATAACAGTGCAAACCTCGCTATATTCATGGTTAAATTTTAGCTAACATTAACACATAGTCAGAGTTTGCTATACACTCCGCATTATGATATCGTATAAGGGTTCCCAAATAAGAAAAACATGTTCTAAACTCATATTAATGCAAGCAAAAGCCTATGGTATGCTCCCATTTTTTTTGTAATATTACGGTTGGAAAATTAATAACCAAAATAAAATAATAGCTATGGATCACATTAAGAAGTATGTTGAGGAGAATAAGGATCGATTTCTCGATGAACTTTTTGGGCTACTCCGTATCCCATCAATTAGTTCAATTTCCGATCATAAACCCGATATGTATAAATGCGCTGAATACTGGAAAGAGCAAATACTGAAAGCAGGTGCCGATAAGGCGCAGGTTATGGAAACCGAAGGACACCCTGTTGTTTATGGCGAAAAAATGGTTGACCCATCAGCACCAACAGTGCTTGTTTATGCTCACTACGATGTTATGCCCGTTGACCCAATTGAACTTTGGAATACCAAACCTTTTGAGCCCGTTGTTAAGGATGGTAAGATTTGGGGTAGAGGTGCAGACGACGATAAAGGTCAGGGCTTTATGCACGCCAAGGCGTTTGAACTTATGCTCAAAACCAATACCCTGCCATGCAACGTTAAGTTTATGATTGAAGGTGAGGAAGAAATTGGTTCGCCCAACCTTGGCAAATGGCTCGACCAAAATAAGGAAATGCTGAAGGCAGACATTATTCTTGTATCCGATACCTCATTGCTTGGGAAGGATGATCCATCAATTACCACAGGACTAAGAGGGTTAGCTTACGTTGAGGTTGAAGTAACCGGACCAAACCACGACCTACACTCTGGTCTATTTGGTGGTGCAGTGGCAAATCCAATAAATATTCTAAGCAAGCTAATCGCCTCGCTTCACGATGAGAATAACCACATCACCATTCCTGGGTTTTACGATGATGTTCTTGATGTTGATCCTGCCGAAAGAGCAGAGATGAACAAAGCACCATTTAGCAAAGAAGAATACAAAAAAGCGCTAGACATAAAAGAGGTTTGGGGTGAGAAAGGGTACACTACTCTTGAGCGAGTTGGAATTAGGCCTACACTCGACGTAAATGGCATTTGGGGTGGATATATTGGCGAAGGTGCCAAAACCGTTTTACCCTCAAAAGCACATGCAAAAATATCCATGAGGCTTGTACCCAACCAGGAGCATAATAAAATTGCCGAACTATTTGCTAAACACTTCGAAGCTATTGCACCACCATACGTAAAAGTAAAAGTCACACCTTTACACGGTGGCCAAGGTTATGTATCACCTACCGACAGCCCAGCATACCAAGCAGCAAGCAAAGCAATGACTGATACATTTGGTAAAAAACCAATCCCTTACCGTAGTGGAGGAAGTATACCCATTATCAGCACCTTTGAAGATAAATTGGGAATTAAATCCATCCTTATGGGCTTTGGACTCAATTCCGATGCCATTCACTCACCCAATGAAAACTATCCGCTTGAGCAGTTTTACAAAGGGATTGAAACAATTCCCCTGTTCTACAAGTACTTTGCAGAAATAATGAAAAAATAAGGCACACGCTACATCACAAGAATCCTGACTTATCTTGGTCGGGATTCTTTTTTTACCAAACCTATTCCAAACTCTTTCTGTTTTGCTAACTTGTATAATAAACAATCTTTGCCATGATGCTAAAAAAAACAGTTCTCGTTTTACTTACCACATCCTTTATACTTACTACTATTTCTTGTCAGAGGACGTCAGAAACATCTCAACAAAACATAACAAAACAGCAGATAGCGGAAGATGCCATAAAAAACTGGATGATTAGTGGACAGAACTACCCTCACTATAAACCCATTGTTTTTGGCGATTTAACACCACGCTATGAAAAATCGGCA
>CALGIR010000072.1 GCA_937915475.1 uncultured Bacteroidales bacterium | reverse complement strand
ATTGGACTAATTGGTTTACTTGCTACTACTGCATCAATTTTTTTTGGTAGTACAATAGTCTCCCTGTTTCCCACGTTTAGTGGCGTAACACTAGCTGAGTTAATTGGTAGCACATTCGATTTGGGCTCTACTCTGTGGATAGTTATTCCGCTGTTTTTTGTATTAGCCATACCCCTGTTAGCATTGGTTTTTCTTGGCCTTAGAATGGTTTTTAGGTTTAAAATGCGAGATACCGTGGTGTTTGTATCAGTTGCAACAATCTGGATAATTGCCGTTACACTTTTGGCGTTTGTTCTGTTCTTTCAGGCCAGGAGTTTTACAATTCGCGAAACCGTTAGGGATAAAACGGAACTGATTTTAGAAAGTGCACAAACCAGTACCATAAGGCTTGTGGCCAATGCTAATATTTTGGAGGGCGTGGATATTCCACAAAAATTTTTTAACCTTGATGATTATTCAATCGCCAATAACAACGGGAAGCCAATGATAATGGGTAAACCAAGTTTTTTTATTGGCAAAAGTACGAGCGATAGTTTTGAGTTGCTGATTCTAAAGAGGTCTCGTGGAGCAACCAGCCAGCTTGCCCGTAGAAGTGCAAATGGTTTAAGTTTATTGTTTGAACTCCAGGATAATAGTTTAGTGGTTGATCCCTTTTTCACCCTGAGCCAAGGTGACAAGTGGCGTGCGCAGGATGTTGAGGTAACCCTATTGCTGCCCGAGGGTAAACGGGTTTATATAGACAGGAGTATGGAACCAATTTTAAGTGCCAATCAAACCTGTTGTATGTCTTGGCCCGATGAGTTAGTCGGCCGAATTTGGGAGATGAGAGGCAATAAACTGGTTGAGATAAGGTAAATATTTTTAAAAAGTTTTGACGCTTACAAAAAAGCTCTTATATTTGCCTCGCTTTTGAAAAAATGCAAAACGTAGGATTGACCTATGGTGTAATGGTAGCACAGCAGATTTTGGTTCTGTCAGTCAAGGTTCGAGTCCTTGTAGGTCAACACAATAAACTAAAAACCCCAAAAACATATTGTTTTTGGGGTTTTTAGTTTTGGTAGGAGTGCAGACTAGGTTTTATGAGAAACATTGTGAAGTGTTCGTAAAATCCGATATATGAATGATTTTGTAAATTTATTTCTAAAACACCAAGATTATTACTACTGCATTTTGTGGTGCATTTTCATTCATTTTTTAGTTCATTCTTAATAAATACTTCCATTATGGCGGTACGTGAACGAACCTTTTTATTCAATTTCTCAAGTTCAAAGCTAATGCTATCGTTAAAAAGTTCAAGCTCTTCAAAACCAGAGCTTTTCCATGTATAGTATAGATTCTCTTTTACATACAAAGCTCCATCTTTCGAAAGCCCAAAATTGTTGTGGTTTAATCCAAAAAAGTAGGTGGTATCCGTGTTTGTTGTGAGAAGGTTATTGCCACTGTTTATATATTTTGCTTTGGATAAACTCAGATTAAATATACTTGGAAATATATCCTTATGTGAACCAAATCTGGTAGTATCAACTACGTGTTTTGGTCTGTACTTTTCAGGAACATAAATAATCAGAGGTACCGTATAGTTTTTATAGAAATCTCCTTTGGAAAAGTTGATGAGGTTTGGTCTTGAATGGTCTCCTGTTATAACAACAATTGTATTATCGCCTAAATCAGATGATATAATTCTCTTTAAGAATTTGCCTAAATAATGATTGGCATATTGGAAAGTGATTAATTGTTTTTCAGCAATAACAGGGTTTATTTTTAATCGTTCTTTAAAGATTTTATCCATAGTTAATGGATAGGGTTTATATTCAAACGGAACTCCATAGGGAGTGTGGTTGGTTGTTGTCATAATGTATATAAACTTTTGCTGGGCTGTATTTTCTGCTAGCTTGTTAAAGGCCCTATCAAACACAAATTCATCGTATAAACCCCATTCGCTTTTTGAACTACCACTTATTAATTTTTCAATTGCTTTTTCGCCTTCCACAATATCAAAGAATTGTTTTGGTAGGTAATTTTCTAAATTTCGCCAGTTTAACCTTGCGCCAGTGAAGAAATATGTTTGGTAGCCTTTGTCTTTAAATGGTAAAGTTATACTACTGGAGAGTTCCTTTTCTCTGTATGTTGATTGTGAAATAGGATGAAGCGGGCTGCTAAAGAGAATTTCTTCAAGTGAGCTGATTGTGCTATTATCTGCGGCCATAAAATTTTTAAAAAAGTAGCAATTGGGTAAAACATCCTCTAGTTCGCCCAAAAGGTTCAGTTTTGTAGAATGAAACTCCATTAAAAATTGGCTCATGCTTTCCATCATAACAAGAACAACATTCGGAGGACTCTTTTCTAGAAACTCATTGTAAGGTGTTTTAACTATCAGCTCCTTAGTGCCCAAATAGGCATCACTTATTTCATCTATACTGCTAAACCCACTTTTTCTAATACTTTTTTCAATATCTGTATTGACGCTCTGTTTATGAAATGCAGAAATCGCATTTTGGAGGCAAAAAAAGCTGTTCAGTCCTACTTTATTTATAAATAAATTATCCGAAACTCCTGTATTTTCCATCCTTAAGGGGAAGGTTCCCCATGAGTTTCGCATTCCAGTAAAGAGCAATATCATGCTAGATAAAACAATGAAGACAGATAAGATTAACGTTTTAAATTTCCCTTGATTTTTAATTATATGAACTTCTGTTTTACTTATCCTTTTTATTGTAAATCTTGAAATAAGAAAAACAGCTATAAGAAATAATACAATTTTGATAAAGGGATAATCTGTCCACATGGACTTTAAAACAGTGCTGGTATCATCTTTAAACAAGTCAAAAACCAGTATATTTAATTCTACTTTACGAAGTTAAAGAAGTGCAGCAATCAGTTGTATATCAATAT
>CALGIR010000071.1 GCA_937915475.1 uncultured Bacteroidales bacterium | reverse complement strand
TTATAATATTGATATACAACTGATTGCTGCACTTCTTTAACTTCGTAAAGTAGAAGTAGGTTAGGTTTTAGTGAAATAAAAATGATTTTTGGTTTCTAAAATGTTATTTGTTAAAAATAATTTCAAAAAATATTTAAACTAAAAATGGGATTAAGGTGCAGGAGGGCTATTCCACTCCGTTCTTTTCCATGGTGCATCTCTTGCATCACCTAACTCCTTTTGCCGAAAGTAGTAAGGATCGCCATAGTAAAAAGTATTAGGGCTTTGAGTGTAAGCAACAACATTAGAGAGGTTGCTATCGTTTGAATAGACTGTCCATGCATAGGTCTTGTTGTTTCCAGCATCCAATCTGCCGTTATTCTTAGTTATTTTACCATCCCAGGTAATTTTCACCCCATCTTCGCTACTCGTTTTAAAAGCATGTGAGCCACCGTCAACACCCAATATAGGGTGCGTACCAGATTTCTTAATACTTGACCATTTGTAAGTTTTAAAATTGTTATGAGAACTAATTTTAATGTATTCAGGAGTGGTACCTTTTACGTAAACAAATACCTTTTCCCAGTCATGCTCATGATCGTTTATCCAATCGTTATCGGGGTAATAGTACCAGTATTCATATACAACATAATCTCCTTGAGAGGCTTTATGAAAATAGACAGCTGGCTTTTGGTTATTGGGACCCCTGTTTGCAAGTCCTGTTCTACCCGTTCCGTATAAGTTTTCTCCTATTTTGAAACGAATAGAATTTTCGAGGTTATCTTCTACATCTATTCTTCCATCCCTATTGGCATCCTGAGTTGTATTAAATCGAAACGACATAGGGAAGGTTGTTTCGCCAGAATCAAAGTTATCCATTCCATCAAATTGAAGGGTTTGAAGATAGGTATGTGGGTTAAATGTAACTCTCAGTTCAACATTATCATTTTCTGAACTCCTATAGTTTGACTCTGGAAGCTCAATTTCCTCGATTTTTTCGCATCCTATAAATGCCACAAAAAGCAACATAGCAGTAATTAAAGAAATAACTTTAGGTTTCATAGCGGTTTTGGTTTTAAGGTTTAATAAAACTTTGCAACTAAAAGCAATATTCGAATATTAATATTAAACCAAAAAATAAAATACTGCCTAATTGATAAATTAGGGAGTATTGATAATGTGATTCATTGAGGTGCTACAAGTGCTGCTTTCACCTTATTAAGTAGAGATATATCAATATACGCAATGCATAAACAAGGTAATTGTTTATGCATTTAGTTAAAATCACTACTGGCAGATAAAAACTGCATACAGCTTTTATCTGAACAAGCTAAAGCATACCTTAATAATTGTATTTAAAATCAAAAACACTATATTTAACGCATCTTCCAATCATTTAATCCTTATAATACACTTAATATGGAATGCTTTGATAGTCCATACTATTTCTCTGTCCGTCCTAGGTTTACGGTCACGGTTTTAATGGTATTGACTTTTTCAGCAATCCAAGTCTTATCCGCACAAAATTCGCTTTATGAACCTCAGGGTCAGAGCCCCATTTTAGAATTCAAAGACAATGAGCACAGCACTGAATTAGTTATTCCTAAAATGTCACAAAATCAGAAAAAACTTTACTATGAGGAGATTTTGGATAGCTTAAAAAAATGTGCAGACCTAAAAAACATAGCCAACACATACATTCGCATAGCTAATGATGTGGATTATGAACTTAGCTACAAAACAAAGGATAGCTTATTGCACGAGGCATTAAAAATCAGCGTAGGCCTTAAACTTCCTGAGGACATTATTAAAGCCTATAATCAACTATTCTTGTTGTCATTCAATACCGGAAGCAACAAAAAAGCATTGTTATATGCAAATGAGGCACTTAAAATAGCTTTAGAGCAAAATTACAACAAAAGTACTGCCATCATCTATAGCAACATTTCGTTGATCTATATAAAAATGGGTGATTATGAAAAAGCAAATGAATATAATTACAGAGCACTAAGGGTTTTCCAGGAGCTAAATGATACGCTTCATATAGCCAGAAGCAAACTGAATATTGGTTTGGTAAATATAGCATTGAAGGATTACGACAAAGCGTTGCTCAACATTACCCAAGCACGAGATGAGTTTAAAGTGATTGATAACCAAAAGGCATACAGCGTCAGTCTGACGAACATAGGGTCGATCTACATCAATATGAAAGACTATGAGTTGGCTTTGCACAATTTTTTTGAAGCGGTCCAGATAGATGAACATAATAATGATTATTATGGTGTCGCCTCCAATTTCACCAGTATTGGCAGGGTATATTATAAATTGGGGAACTTAGAAAAAGCACTTCAATTTTTGAATCAAGCCCATGAAATATACTATAAATTAGATGATAAAAGCGGGCTTGCTTCAGTATATCTTAAACTGGCGCATGTATTTACATTAAAGAACGAATTGCCCAGAGCTTTGGGTTACTGCAGCAAGAGCATTAGTTTGCTTGAAGAAACCGATGAGCCAGTTTTAAAAAAAAATGCACTTGAACAATTGTCATTGATTCATCAAAAACGAGGAAATTACCAGCTTGCTCTTAAAATATTCCGTGAGGCATCTACGCTAAAGGATAGCTTGTTTAACATAGATAAAGCAGCTAGAGTATCTATGATAGAAGAAAAATACGTCAATGAGAAACTCACCAACGATAATTTGAAGCTACGCTATTCCAGTGAAATCCAACAGGTGAAATTAGATGGACAAAAATCTTTAAACCGTGCCTATTTAATAACACTTATTATACTGTTTTTGGCCATGGTGCTTATCATCGTTCAGTTTAGTAAGAAAAACCTTGCCTATAAATTTATTACGAAGAAAAACCTTGACCTGATTAAAAAAGAGCAGGAGTTAAAAAAGACGAAAGAGCAAATGATTTCTATGACCGAAATCGATCGAAATAAGCCCCGACTTGACCCCGATGAAAAAGAAGCCATATTGCAACGTATGGAAAAACTATTGGAGAAAGATCAGATCTTTACACGCTCCGACCTGACCATAGAAAAATTGGCGCACCGATTAAGTACCAACCGAACCTACCTTTCACAAATCATTAACGAAGTGTTTTGCAAAAGTTATTCGAATTTCATCAACGAATATCGAGTGGACTATGCCATGAAGATGCTATCCGATCCTATTATTGGAGGCAAATATTCCATCGATGCCATCGCCAAGGATTCAGGGTTTAACTCAATATCGAATTTTAATATGGTATTTAAGAAATTCTCTGGCGTTACCCCATCGGTATTTATTAAAAACGTTGATTTTAAGGATATTAAACCCTGTAACGATACTCCCAAATTTACCAATCTGTAAATACTTAACTTGTATATTGCCTTCTGTAGTTGTTTATTTGTGCATAGTGTAAATCAATTAAATTTAATGCATATGAAAAAGAACTACATTTTAAGAAGGCTGCAAACTACATTGATTTTATTGCTGAGCCTTTTAAGCATAAATTCAAACATTGCTTTTGCCCAGTGGACGATTAATGAAAGTTTTGAGGGTGGGTCTATTCCATCTGGATGGACTGTTTACGATGAAAACAAAGACGGAATCCAATGGGGCACATTGGAACATTCCTATGCGCACAGTGGTAACTGGCTTGCTACCGTGAGTTGTTATGGTAGTAACGGGAACGACTGGCTGATTACGCCACAGGTTACCATTAATGATGGTGACGTTTTTACTTTTTTTGCCAGAGCATGGTACGGTACGGAAAATATGAAAGTACTTCTATCTACCACGGGCAAAAGAATTAGAGATTTTAAAGTAACCCTGGACAATGTAACCGGATTGGGTAGTAGCTATCAGGAATTTTCCTACGACCTGAGCGTTTATGAGGGTCAGCAGGTATATTTAGCCATTCAATGGCTGCAGGATACGTACTCACTGGTTGTGGATGATGTTAAAGTTGGGCAGCCCCATCTAAGTGATGTGGGGGTTATATCTGTTGACAACCCTGGAGTTTTTCATCGGCTGGATTCAGAGATAATACCTTCCTGCACCATCAAAAATTTTGGAGGCTCGGAGGTTTCCGAAGATTTTCCGGTTGAATGTACCATTACCAATCAAACAACCAATGCGGTGGTCTATACTGAAACCGTCAGCTTTACCAGCACTTTACCTGCATCGCAAACTGAACAGGTGGTGTTTCCGGTATGGCAACCAACCGAGAGCGGCTCATACCTAGTAAACATGAGCACTAACCTTACGGGAGATGGCGACTCCACTAATGATACCTTGACAAGCTCCACGAAAATCGTGCCACATTATAGCACGGGTGGCCCCGACCTAATGAGCTACCGATGGATTGACAGCGAAGAACCTGACGGCCCAGTTTATGACTGGATTGAAATAAGTGGCACTGGAACATCGGTGGTTACTTATGGCGTAAATGCCTTCGCAGGAGACGATAATTTTTCGGAACCCATTCCTTTAGGTTTCGACTTCCCGTTTTACGGTATCAACAGAACATATTTCCATGCTGATATTAACGGTGAATTGTTGTTGGCTGAAAATGATTGGTATAAACCGTTCCCAAATAGTAAGTGGAATAATGATGGAAATCCGTTCAATTACCACGCACCTATTCCTGGTTACGAAGAAATGCCTGCTTTAATCGCTGTATTTTGGGATGATCTGCTTGCCGAGGAAAACACTGGCGATGTTTATTACCAGATGTTTGGTACTGCACCTGAGCGCTATGGCGTAATCCAATGGAACAATTTAAGATTTGTTGCAGGAAACGGAGGCAGCCAAACGCTCTGTTTTGAGGTTATTCTTCATGAGAACGGTGATATCATTATGCAATACAAGAAGTGGTAAACCCCATCGGTTGTGCCGATTGTC
>CALGIR010000070.1 GCA_937915475.1 uncultured Bacteroidales bacterium | reverse complement strand
AATCAAACAGCAGATTTAACTGAATTTAGAACAGAATCCATGGGGTATGCGCCAAGCTTAAAAGTGGTATAAAAGCTAATCCACATAAAAAGTAAAAAGATGGGGAACCCAAATAGCTTATGCGTCACAAAGGCATCAATAATTTGGGTATTCTGTCTCTTTTTATGCTTGTTCTCCGTGTAGGTCTCTTTTAGCGCACCAGCAATAAAGCCATACTTGGCGTCGGTAATAAGGATTTCCGAGTCCTCATTGTAAATATCCTCAAGGCGCTCTATCTGTTGGTTGGTAATAGCTAAAATCTCATCATATGACCCAGATTTGCCAGTAATTCTGTGTGCTTGTTTATCTTTCTCAAGCAGTTTTATTGATAAATAGCGTGACGAGTAGTGTATGTTGATATTCTGGTTGTCGCTATCTTTAATGGGGGTCTGTATGGCTTCAATGGCGTGCTCAATCTGTCGTCCGTAGTTGATGTGTACGTGGCGGTAGGTTTTATCCTTATCGGCATATAGGTTGATAACCTTATCAAACAGTTCAGATATTCCTTTCCCCTTGGAGCTCACCGTTGGCACAAATGGAATACCTATCATCTTGCCCAAATCGTTATACCTAAAAATATCGCCTTGAGCCTCCAGCTCATCGTACATGTTAAGTGCAACCACCACTTTTATATCCATGTCAATAAGCTGCGTGGTAAGGTATAGGTTACGCTCAATGTTCGATGCGTCAACTACGTTAATCACCACGTCGGGCTTTTGCTGATGGATGAACCGCCTTACATAGAGTTCCTCGGGTGTGTATGCGCTTAAGGAGTAGGTGCCAGGTAAATCGGTAATATTAAAGGTATAACCTTTGTGCTTAAAGTGGGCCATTTTTGAGTCAACGGTAACACCGCCGTAGTTACCCACGTGCTCTTTGGAGCCCGAAGCGTTGTTGAAAAGTGTTGTTTTGCCCGAATTTGGGTTTCCCACTAGGGCAACATTCACTATTTTACTGCCAGCTTTAGCTCCAGTTCTTACAAGTTCCCAATCATTATGGGGTGATAGCGTACCGTTATAGCTCGTTTTTACTAACTCTTTTGCTTCCTCGGGAGTAATAATTTCTATAAGGTTGGCTTCACTTCTACGCAGCGATATCTCGTAGCCCATTATTGAGTATTCAATGGGGTCTTTTAGTGGAGCGTTCTTTATCACCGTAACCTTTTTACCGCGGATAAAGCCCATCTCAATAATGCGCTTTCGAAAGGCACCTCTTCCCCTAACCTTCGATACTATTCCGTACTCACCGTTCTGTAACTCGCTTAAAAGCATGAAAAATTATGTAATTAACCTTAAAATGGTTTGCAAACATAATACCTTTTATATAATATATAAATCCCTAAAAGTTGGTATTTTGTTTTTAATCGATTATTGTGTTCCAAATAATAGTATTACTTTAACACCCCAAAAGCAAAAGGGTTTTAAGGAGGGAACTTATTTTTGAAGAACAACGATAACATACTACAAAAGATTAAGGAATTGCTAGGTGGCAACGCTGAAAACTTTAGCATTCTTGAGCATATTGTTGACGTTAAGGTACAGGTTGAGTATTTTGAGTTTTCAAAGTCTTATCCGCCCAACGCCGATAATGAAAAGGTACTTGAGCAGGAACCAAACCTTTATTCCGATGATTTTGGTATTGACGATAAAAGGAAATTGCTTGTTGGACTGGCATCCATTGACAAGCCCGAGGCATATAGGGTTATTGAGCGCTATACTAAGGACCCACTACCAGAGTTAAAGGATTGGGCGCTTTTGGCTTTACAAGAGAGTAGAATGCTGTTGGAGACTAAACTTTTAGAAGAGCAGCAAGTCTTTATATCCACTGGTTTGGGCGGGAAAGAGGGTAAACTTCGCTATTTTGTTGTGCTTATACCCTTGGAGGACAAACCCTTTTCCCAATCGCAACAGCAATTAATTGAGAGTGAGTTTGAGTTTACCCTAAAGAGGCACCACTCGGTTTTAGAAAGAGTTAAGTTTACTGGTAACTATGCAGTTATGCTCGCTCTTGTACCCCTTAGCAAAAATGTAAGGGAACCATTCCAAGCTGCAATTGAGGAATGTAACTCCTTGGGTCCTTTCATACAGTCGGGGTTTCTGATAACCAACGTAAAGGAATTTTCTCTTGATGAGATTGAGGATATTATTTTTAGTAATCCACTCGATAAAGAGGTTGATGAGCTAGAATAAAAAAGGCCACCAAAAAGGCAGCCTTTTACATTTGTTGCCAAAACAACTATTTTCCCTCTAGGTCGTCAAAGCTAATGTTAGAGAGTTCATTCTGTATTGCTTCAACGGTATTTTCTTCATCTTCTTGAAATGATTCATCGTCACTCTGGTTTTCTCTAATATAACTAACAGCCTCGGTGAATCCCTCTGCAAATTTGTCAAAGTCCTCTTTATATAAAAAGATTTTGTGCTTCTCAAAAAAGAACTTGCCTTCTTCGGCAAATCTTTTCTTGCTTTCGGTAATCGTTAGGTAATAATCGTTCTGCCGAGTAGCTTTAACATCAAAAAAGTAAGTTCTTTTGCCAGCTCTAACAACTTTAGAGAAGATATCGTCTCGCTCTCTACTCCCCATCTTATCCTGATTACTAGTTTCATCCATCATTCTAAAATTTTATAATTATTCAACACTGTTGTTTTTTAATGCCGTTCAAAAATAAAAAAATATTTTCACAACCCTACCTTTTATACTGCTTTTATGCTAAAAAGATATTTATATCCTTACTAATGGCTATTGGGCTTGGTTGTGGGCACAAAAACAACAACAAAATTTATCAACCTCTGCATCCAAAACCAACAATAATGTCCAGTTAGGTTTTTAAATTGAAAGATTTGGGTGTATCTTTGCACCTCATTTTTTAAGCCTTGTTACGTTCTTAAGATGATAAGTAGAAGATTATTAAGGATTAAAACTCTTCAGGTTCTTTTTGCTTTTTATAGGGCAGAGAGCGATTCACTTACAAAAGTTGAATCAGAGTTACTTCATAGCATTAAAAAAGGCTACGATTTATATCACCTGCTTTTTTTCCTCCTGCTCGAAATCAGGGATTTTGCACAGCGTCGTATCGAAACTGCTAAACAGAAACTTGTGCCAACGCATGAGGACCTTAACCCCAATACACGTTTTGTGGATAACCCAATTTTCGCACTTATTGAGGAGAATGAAAGTATCTCGCAATATGCTGCCAGAAACACCCTTAACTGGGTAAACCATCCCGAGCTGATAAAGAAACTGTACCAAAAGATTTTGGCATCGAATTACTATGCAAAATACATGGAGGCTGAAACGTGTGAGTTTATTCAGCATCGTCAAGTGCTTGTAAGCATACTCTCAAAAGAGTTAATGGACTTTGACGATTTTACCCAGTCTCTAGAGGAGCAGAGTATTTATTGGAACGATGATTTGGACTTTATGGTTGGCATGCTTATTAAAACCCTGAAGAAATTTGAGGAAGGTCAAAACACCGATACCCCTGTTTTTCCGATGTATAAGAGTGAGGAGGATGAGGATTTTGCCAAGCGTTTGCTCCGTAAAGTAGTGTTAGGGCATGCCGAAAATACAAGCATGATTGAGCAATACACCAAAAATTGGGATGTGGATAGGATAGCCAGCATGGATATTCTTATTCTCGAGATGGCCATCACCGAGATTACAGAGTTTCCATCAATACCCGTAAAGGTGAGTTTTAATGAGTACATCGAGATTAGCAAGTACTATAGCACTGAGCAAAGTAGTACGTTTATCAATGGAGTACTCGATAAAATCATACTAACATCACGGTCCGAAGGTAAAATACACAAGCAGGGAAGAGGACTTATAGGGGAGGAGTAATCCTAAAGTTTGTTTGCAAGGTAAATTGTTGCCCGGTATATGAATTATAGAGTTTTTTCGGTTTTCCTGTTATTTTATTTTACTTTTGTTCTGCTTATTTCGTGTGGGAAAACTGTAGAGAAAAAATCAGCAAAAGAAGTTGATTGTGTGATAGAGGAGAGTGGAGAAGCAATAATTGAGTTCATTGAAGATTTTGTAGATTTGGGAACCATAAGCCACGGCGAGGTTGTATCGTACACCTTTAGTTTCAGCAATAGAGGTAATGCGGCTTTGGTTATTAAGGATTTAATACCCGATTGTGGCTGTACCGATGTGCAACTTAGCAAAAAGGTTATAACCCCAGGTGAAAAAGCTACGGTTGAAGTGATTTTTAATAGCAGAGGATGGCACGGGTCGCAGTACAAAAGCGTTAGCATTGTATCCAATGCAACCACACCTATCCGTTCCGTTACAATTAAAGTTAATGTTGTGTAATTAATTTGTAACACTCAAAATAACTAAACAATTAAGATTATGATGAATACACTATTTGTAGTTTTACAGGCAGAGGGCGGAAGTCCTTACATGTCTTTTGTTATGTTGGCGCTAATTATTGTAGTTTTCTACATGTTCATGATTAGGCCACAGATGAAGCGTCAGAAAGAACTTCGTAAATTTCAGGAAGCCTTGCAAAAGGGCGACAGGGTAATTGTTGCTGGTGGTATATTCGGGAAAGTTTTTGAGGTAAAGGACGACCATATTGTGGTTGAAGTATCCGACAACGTGAGGATTAAAGCCGTTAAGAGCACAGTGCTTCGCGATTCTTCAGATTTGCAGCAGAAGTAGCTTTTTTTTATACCTTTACAGAGTTCATTTGCATTCACTGTTGCATTTGAGCTCTGTTTTTATATAATCTACCTCGATACCATGGATACTAACCTGCTTAAGCAATTCGGAAACATCTTTAGACGGCAAAAAACTAAGTTTAAAGTTAGATTAGCCGTATTTTCCTTCTTTTTTGTAGTAGCATTAATTCTTTGGTATCTAAATAAGCTTAGTTACGAGTATACTGCCGATGTAAATTTCCCTGTTAGGTTTGAGAATATGCCAAAGGGGAAAGTTTTAGTGGGAGACCCTCCTAAGAGTGTTACGTTAAATGTTCGCGGATTTGGTTATACCTTACTGAGGTATAGAGTATCATCAAGATTAACTACCATTAGCATCAATTTAAATAGTGCTGGGCTAATGGTGTCGAAAGATGAGGATCATAAGTTTATGCTTATTACCAACAGATCAAGACACTTGTTTTCAGGTTACTTACATGGTGATCTTATTCTCGAAAAGGTTACGCCAGATACACTTTCTTTTCATTTCACTGAACTTGCTGAGCGAAAGGTTGCCGTATCCCCAAGGGTTACCTATACGCTTAAAAAGCAGTATATGATTGCGGGGGATATCACCGTAAAGCCCGATAGTATAACCCTTAGTGGGCCGCAGGCAATTATAGATACAATAACTTCTGTTCAGACTGAAAAACAGAGTTTTATCGATTTAAATCAAACCCTACAAGAAAATATCTCGCTTGTATCCATTCCGCAGGTTAGCTTATCGCACCGTAATGCTAGGGTAACAATTCCTGTTGAGAGGTTTACCGAAGCAAATTTTTCTCTTCCCATTGAGGTTAAAAACTTACCGGATTCACTAAGGCTAATCGTTTTGCCAAGATCTGTGAATGTGAAGTGTAACGTTGTGGTAAGTGATTATCAGGATATCGAGAATTCTTCGGTTAGTGCTTACGTCGATTTTAATGAGGCAAAGTTAATGCTCGACAATAAGCTTAGGGTTAGGGTTATGGGTAAAGTTCACTCTGTGACAAATCTTTCCTTTGAGCCCAAGTTCGTTGAATTTATTATTGAGAAGCTGTAATGATTTCTATTGGAATAACCGGTGGGATAGGTAGCGGGAAAACCATGGTTAGCCATATATTAAAGGCTATGGGTTATCCTATATATAATGCCGATTTGGAGGCGCGAACTATTATTGATACAAACCCTGAAGTTATTGAGCAGATAAAGTTACTTTTTGGAAACGATATTTATGTCGGGGGAAAACTTGACAGGGCAAAGGTTTCAAATCTCGTTTTTAATGATAACAGCCTTTTGCAAAACCTTAATTCCATTGTACATCCTGCTGTTGCGCAGCATTTTAATGCATGGAAGGCGGGAAATGCCAGTGCAAAGTTAACGTTTAAAGAAGCCGCAATAATCTTCGAGAGCGGAGCCTACAAACAGGTCGATGGGGTTGTTGCAGTTGTTGCTCCACAGGAGCTAAGAATTGCCAGGGTTTGTCAGCGCGATGGGGTATCCCCCGAGCAGGTAATGCAACGTATGGCAAACCAACTTTCCGATGAAGAGTTAGTAGCTAAAAGTGATTTTGTTTTAATAAACGATGGTATTAGATTGCTGTTACCACAGGTAACTGAATTGATAAGTAAGTTTTTAAAGGATAATAATTAGAAGAAAATAGGTTTATGGCTAAATTTGGTAAATGGATTGCGGGTGGACTGGGCTGGGTGCTTCTTGGCCCAATCGGCGGTATTATTGGCTTTGCCATTGGCTCACTGTTTGATACTTCGGAGGCTATAACCTACCCAGGACAAACCGGGCGTAACAATTTTATAGTTAGCTTACTAGTTTTGGTTGCCGAGGTTATGAAGGCCGATGGCAAGGTGCTAAAAGTTGAACTTGACTATGTAAAGCGCTATTTTCTTAAAAATTTTGGTGAAGCTGCCGCAAGCGATGCGCTTATTCTACTCCGCGACATACTTAAAAAGAATGTTCCGCTAAGGGATGTTAGCTACCAGATTCGTGATAATATGGATTACCCATCGCGGTTGCAGCTCTTGCATTTGCTGTTTGGTATTGCAAATGCCGATGGCGTTTTTCATCCAAAGGAGGTAAATGTTATTACAAATATTGCGGGATGGTTGGGCATTTCAAGTGCCGATTTCGAATCTGTTAAGTCCATGTTCTTTAATGATATCGACGCATCTTACCGTGTGCTGGAGATTGAACGAAATGCAACAGTTGACGAGATAAAAAAGGCTTATCGCAATATGGCACTTAAGCACCATCCCGATAAGGTTAACTACCTGGGTGAGGATATCCGCAAGGCTGCTGAAGAAAAGTTTCAGAAGGTTAACGAGGCCTACGAGAAGATTAAGAAAGAGCGTAGTTTTGTTTAGTATTTTTCAATTACAGTAAATTTTATATGGTAAAACCATACGTAATTTGGCTTACAGGTTTGTCTTCGGCGGGGAAAACAACCATTGCTCAATTGCTTGATAAAACTCTGAAAGAGCAGGGCGTACCCGTAGTTACTATCGATGGCGATGAGTTTAGACAATCGCTCTCTGCCGATTTGGGGTACTCCATTGCCCATAGGCAAGAGAACATCCGCAGAGCAGCACAAATGGCTAGATTAGTTGTGCAGTCGGATGTAACAGCTATATGCTCATTCATCTCTCCAACAATTCAAATCCGTGAGCAGGCACGTAGCATTATTGGTAGCAACAGGTTTATTGAGGTTTACATAAGTACCCCGCTTGATATTTGTATGCAGCGCGATATAAAAGGTTTGTACCAAAAAGCGAGCGATGGACTAATCAAGAATCTCACCGGTATCGATTCTCCTTATGAGCCACCCCTTAATCCTGATTGTACCATCAATACAATGGGAGAAACCCCCGAGGAGAGCGCAACACAACTTTTTAACTGCATAACACAAAAATTTTGTTAATTTTGTTCGTCATTAAAGAAATGAGGCTCATTGTTCTTAAAAGAATTACTCAGGCACATTCGGTAGTTTATATAGAACATTACCTTATGTGTTTTTAAATTTAAATAAGTATGAAGCAGTTTACCATAAACCATTTACGCGAGCTTGAGTCGGAGTCTATTTATGTTATTCGTGAGGTTGCAGCTCAATTCGAGGAACCTGTAATGCTATTCAGCGGCGGAAAAGATTCGATAGTGATGTTCCACCTTGCTCGAAAAGCATTTTACCCTGCAAGGGTACCCTTTCCGTTAATGCATATCGATACTGGTCATAATTTTTCTGAAACCATAGAATTTCGCGACTTGCTTGCCAAGGAAACGGGTGTGCCCATTATTGTTGCATCGGTTCAAGAATCGATTGATGAAGGAAAAGTGGTAGAAGAAACTGGCTATAACGCAAGCCGGAATAGGCTCCAAACGGTTACCCTGCTCGATGCAATTGAGAAGCATAAGTTTAACTGTGCCATGGGAGGTGGTAGGCGCGATGAGGAAAAAGCCCGCGCAAAGGAGCGTTTCTTTTCGCATCGCGATGAGTTTGGGCAATGGGACCCCAAGAATCAACGACCCGAGCTTTGGAATATTTTTAATGGTCGCATGGGAATGGGCGAACATTTTCGTGTTTTTCCCATTAGCAATTGGACAGAGATGGACGTTTGGCAATATATCTTGTTAGAGGAGATTGCCATTCCCTCACTATACTTTTCGCACGAACGTGAAGTTTTTCTTCGCGATGGCGTTCTTTATGCCAAAACTCCATTTATGCCAATTCGCGATACCGAAAAGGTGGAAAAAAAGATAGTTCGCTTCAGAACCATTGGCGATGCAACATGTACGGGTGCAGTTGAGTCTAAGGCTAACTCGCTAACCGATATCATTAGAGAGGTTGCAGCCATTAGAACCACCGAAAGGGGTAGCAGGTCTGACGATAAGAGGAGTGAGGCTGCCATGGAAGATAGAAAAGTTGAAGGCTACTTCTAGCCAATTTGGATGCATTTAAATCAGGAAAATCAAGTTTGTTATGGATAATACGTTTAGCGATTCAGCATATCTTAACATGGAATTACTCCGGTTTACAACTGCCGGAAGCGTTGACGATGGTAAAAGCACACTTATCGGCAGGTTACTGTTCGACTCAAAGGCCATTTTTCAGGATCAGCTTGAGGAGGTTGAAAGAGCATCTGTAAAAAAAGGTGATGAGCACACTAACCTTGCCCTTTTAACCGATGGCCTTAGGGCGGAGCGTGAGCAGGGCATTACCATTGATGTTGCCTATAGATATTTTCATACGCCAAAGCGTAAATTCATAATTGCTGATACTCCTGGCCATATTCAGTATACGCGGAATATGGTTACTGGTGCTTCAACCGCAAATGCTGCGGTTATTCTTGTCGATGCAAGGCATGGAGTGATTGAGCAAACCGTTAGGCATGCGTATATAGCATCGTTGCTTTGCATCCCTCACGTTATTGTTTGCGTGAACAAAATGGATTTAGTCGATTTTAGCGAGGAGGTTTTTGCCGGTATCCAAAAGAGGTTTATGACATTCTCATCAAACTTAAACCTTAAGGATGTTAGGTTTATTCCCATTAGCGCATTACATGGCGATAATGTGGTTGGCAGGTCAACTAAAACACCTTGGTACGATGGGCCAACCCTAATGTATCTTCTCGAGAATTTATACATCAGCAACGACTACAATCTGGTTGATGCTCGTTTCCCAGTGCAATATGTTGTTCGTCCCCAAAGCAATGAGTTCCATGATTTCCGTGGTTATGCAGGAAGGATGGCAAGTGGAACCTTTAAGATAGGAGATAAGGTAAAGGTGTTGCCCTCTGGGTTTACCTCAACAATTGAGTCTATCAGACTTTTTAAGGAGGAACTCGAAAGCGCAAGCACTCCGCAATCGGTTACCATTACGCTATCAGACGATTTGGATGTTAGCCGCGGTTGCATGATTGTTCCGGTGGAGAATGGGATCGAAGCTGGGCAGGATATTGATGTGATGGTATGCTAGATCGGAAGAGCACACGTCTGAACTCCAGCAAAGTATGCAATTAAGCATACCTCAAGCGACGTTCGCTGCATGATAAAGGATGTTAAGTATAAGGTGAATATCGATACCTTGGATAAAAATTACGACGACAAGGGGATTGGTCTCAACGATATTGCTTGCATTACCATAAGAACTACAAAACCTCTATTTTACGATTCCTATCGGCAGAACAGGGTAACCGGAAGCCTTATTATTATTGACGAGGCAACCAATATTACCGTTGGGGCTGGTATGATTTTGTAGTTTTTGGTAAGTATTTTAGTTTTAGGTGCTTGGGCTATTTCTTATAGAATGGGAAACTAATAAAAAGTTGATCCCCATTTCATAATACATACTCTACTTTAGATGAGAAAACTAAAACTTTTATTACTCTATACTTTAACTTTTCTTTTTTCAGTTAATGTGTTTTCTCAGGTTAAAATCATTATCGATACAGATATTGGTGGCGATGCAGATGACTTGGGAGCATTGGCTATGCTGCACAACTTTGCTGACAGGGGAGAATGTGAGTTGTTAGCAATAATGTGTTGGTCTACAGAGAAATATGCCGTTTCGGCCATTGACGCAATAAACCATTTTTACAATCACCCAAATATACCGATTGGCACTCGAAGTGGCGTTACCTACTATGAAAGCTGGAATTATACTAAACTAATTGCCGATAACTTTTACCATAAACTTGATTATGCAAGTGTTGCCAATGCCACAGTACTTTACCGAGAGATACTCAGTAAATGTCATGATAAAAGCATAACCCTTATTACTATTGGACCTCTTAAAAACATCGAAAATCTAATTAAATCTCAGGGCGATACAATTTCGGAATTAAGCGGTAAAGAGCTTATTAATCAGAAGATAAAAGAGTTCGTAATAATGGGAGGGCACTTTCCTGAAGGAGAAAATGAATGGAACTTTGATGGCGGAATGCCTGGGGTTACTAAGTTTGTTATTCAAAACATTAGTACTCCTATTACTTTTATAGGGTTTGAACTAGGTTCGGCCATAAAAACGGGTGAGGTTTTTAATAGCATAAACCCCAAAACTCCGCTTTATATTGGCTTCAAGCATTTTAGCGAAAACGCACCGTGGGTAAAAGAGTTTTACAAAGGGAAAATACTGAATAGCTCAACTTTCGACCAAACCGCGGTTCTTTATGCTGTAAGAAAAGGGATAGGAGTTTTTTGGGATAGAGTTGAGGACGGTATTTGTTTACCCGATGAAACTGGCGGGAACATTTGGGTTGATGGAATGAATTCCAATCACTCTTATCTCAAACTGAAAATGAATAAAGATGATATAGCAGCACAGATAGAGTCTATGATGCTAGGTGAATTTTAACTCTAAAATACTTTCCTGCTAATCGATAGTCTCTTAAAAAAATAGTGCCCTTCTACTTTGCATCTTTTTTTCTGCTGCTGTTCTGGTTACTTTTAAAATTGCCAAACATCTAAAGGTTAATCCGTTTTAGCACAATTCTTGTAAATTATGCTATAGTTTGTATTCTAGGGCTCCTTGTGGCAAGGGGCAATATAGAACCCTTATTTTCTCTAAATACTGGGAATGTAATATTTATGCTCATGCTGGGTGCATTGTGCATCATCGTTTTTCGGTTTTTATTAACGATTAAATAAACGCTCAAACACACATTAATTACAAATCTTATTGCCCTCGCACATAGTTGAATGCGCTGGGCTTTGCTGTAAATTAAGGTTATTAATAAATAGTCTTTACGCCTATTTTTGCTGAATTTTGCACCAAAGTATGCGATTAAGCATACCTCAAGCGACGTTTGCCACATGATAAATGATATTAAGTATAAGGTGATTATTGATACCTTTTATAAGGATTATGACGACAGAAGGATTGGTCTCAACGACATTGCTTGTGTTACCCTAAGAACCACAATACCTCTATTTTACGATTCCTATCGGCAGAACAGGGTAACCGGAAGCCTTAATTATTATTGACGAGGCAACCAATATTACCGTTGGGGCAGGAATGATTATTTAGGACTACTTAAGGCCTAACATTTCAACGGCATAACCGATTATTTGCTTATGGTCGAATGCTAAAGGTGGAAGGCTATTTAATGGAAACCATTGAGCTTCGGAAGCATCGTCGCCTGCAGTCACTTTGCTATGAACAGCAAAACCGTAGAACGCTACAGAAATGTTTCTCCCTCGTGGATCCCTGTTAACAGCATCAAAGGTTGAAAGAGATTCTAGATTAATCCCAGTCAATCCAGTTTCTTCCATTAGTTCACGTTTTGCAGCATCGGTTAAAAGCTCGTCCATTTCCGGAAAGCCACCAGGCAGGGCATATTGTCCTTCGAAAGGTGGATTACCCCGTTTTATTAATAATATTTTGTAGGAATTGCCTGCCCCTTTGTGAAAGACAAGTGAGTCCACTGTAACAAGCATTCGAGGGTAGTTGTATGAATATTGCATTTAGCTTTTGGTTGTTTTGGTTACTCTTTTTTCTTTCCTCCAAGCTTATAGACCACCCAAATTGCAAAGGCAATTACGACAAGTAAAATGACTATTTGATGTTTAATCATTAGTGTTGGTATAATTGGTTTTAATCGTTGGTAATCAGTCGTTTTACCACTCTAAGTTTATGGGAGTACCGTTTGCTTGTGGTTGAAAAAATACCTTGCTGATCAAGTTTATCAATCCTAACAAATCCGGAACTATGGACAATGCTATTGTTGTCCAGAACTATCCCAACGTGGACAATGTCCCCTTCCTCATCGTCAAAAAAGGCTAAATCGCCTATCTTGTATTGGTTTAAAAACTCAACCGTTTGACCAAGCAAAACTTGCTGATTGGCGTCTCTAGGAATTACAAAACCAATCATCTTGTAGATTATTTGCACTAATCCAGAGCAGTCAACCCCGTATGGTGTGCGACCTCCCCAAAGGTATGGGGCATTTATGAAAGATTTTGACAGTTCCTTAATACTTTCATAATTACTACTATAAGGATTGTCGAATGGAACATTAAAGGTTTTGTAGTGCCTACCTACCATATTAAAAGTACCCGTTGTTTTGTCGTAGTTATATATGGTTGAACCGGGGCATAACCTTATTGGGTAGTCACATTCCTGAGCTTTTGCGCTGAATAACCTAGATGAAACCATTGATATGCCTTTGAGAGAAAGGAGATTGAACTGTTCTTGATCAAGAACTATAGAACTTTTTCTATCAACCCAACCCTCATAGGAATCGTACGTAAGCACTACCCTTAGCCAGTCTTTATGCTCCTCAATAATCATAAAAGTTTCGCCAAATAGCACTTGGGTAACCATTTCGCTACGTTCAAATGGTTCTTTTCTTACGGGAACTACACTCTGGAAAACAACACCATATAACATTGCACCTAATTTTATTGTGTAAAAATAATCCTTTTGCTGTTAATGTCCCTTTTGTTAATCAAACTATTTTCGGAAATCATCAACCAGTATTGTGGATTATTATTTATATTCTAGCTTAATTCAGATAATCCCAAATATAAGCTTATATATTAAATTGGCATAAAAATAAGTTGTTTACCAGCAAATCATAATCAAATTACCCTTAAACTTGCACTATAATAATCGGCAAAAATGGAACAAAAAGATTTTATTCAAAAGGGTTTAACATCTAGCCAAGTTGTGGAAAGTAGGCATAAGCATGGGGGTAATGTTCTTACCCCTCCGGTGCGTGATCCGTGGTGGAGGCTGTTGTTTGAAAAATTTGACGATCCTATCATTCGTATTCTTTTAATTGCCGCTGCTATTGCAGTTGTTGTTGGCTTTTTTCATGGCAATTTTATTGAGGGAATAGGCATAATAATTGCCGTTCTACTAGCCACGCTAATGGCGTTTTTTAATGAGTATAGGGCAGGTCTCGAGTTTGATATCCTGAATAAGGTTGGCGATAGTCAACCAGTTAAGGTTGCAAGAAATGGTGGAGTAACATCAGTGCCAGTTTCCGAAATTGTTGTGGGCGATTATGTGATTATCGATACTGGAGAGGAAATTCCCGCTGATGGCAAAATTCTAAGCAGCATTTCATTGGGGGTAAACGAATCGGCGCTAACTGGCGAATTGCAAGTATATAAGCATACGAATATAGAGGATGCTCAGCAGGAGCATACATACCCTGCTAACATGCTATACCGTGGTACAACCGTAATGGAGGGGACTGCAACTTTTATGGTTACTGCAGTTGGGAATGCAACAGAAATAGGGAAGACGGCAAGAGAGGCCTCAATACAGATTAACGATCCTACACCGTTGAGAATTCAGCTCGAGCGGTTAAGTAAGGTTATCGGAGTGATTGGATTTTCGGTTGCCTTTATTGCTTTTTGGGGCTTTATGCTCTTCGATTATTTTGCCGGAAAGTTGGTACTTAGCTCAGAGAATTGGTTCTGCCTCTTTTCAATTTTAATTCCGTTAGGGGTTATTCTCATTAGGGTTTGGTTACCCATTGTGCTCGATCTTTTTGCGCTTTTCGGAAAATCACTGTCCCTTCCTAAAATCCTTTCAGGTAAATTAAGGGTTACTGTACCCATACTTTTGTTAATCTCGGTTTTACTATTTGCCCTATTTTATGGTGTTGGATTACTGTTGGGCATCAACTTGTTTTCCTCTCAAGCATGGTTTAGCATAGAAGCTACAGAGCAAATATTGCTTTTCATTTTAGTTGCAATAACGCTTATTGTTGTGGCTGTTCCAGAAGGGTTGGCCATGAGCGTTACCCTTAGTTTAGCGTATAGTATGCGCAAAATGACAGCCACAAACAACCTGGTTAGAAGAATGCAGGCAACCGAAACCATGGGGGCAACTACGGTTATTTGTACCGATAAAACGGGCACGCTAACACAAAACCAGATGCAGGTTGTGGATTCTATATTTTTTGCAGGCAACTTGGAAGGTAACGCGAACCTAAAAACATTGGTAAGTCTTTCAATGGCAGTGAATTCCAAGGCCTTTCTCGATAGGTCTGGAGATTCCATAAGGCCTTTAGGAAATCCTACCGATGCAGCACTTTTGCTTTGGATCAATGATATTGCAGAGGACTATGAGTTGCTCCGCTTAAATTTTAAGGTAACCTCACAAATTCCTTTTTCATCGGATACTAAGTATATGGCAACTGTCGGTAACATCGATTTACTTCCAAAGCCAGTAATACTCCTAAAAGGGGCGCCAGAGATTATTAAAGCCAAATGCACCCAGTTTTTAAGCGTAGATGGCATTAAGCCTATTGATTCGTTAAGTAAAGAACTGTACGATGATAAGATTTTAGGGCTTCAGGAATCGGCAATGCGAACCATAGCCTTTGCTTATAAGTTGGCTGATGCTGATGATAAGGATATTGCATTGGATGAAAACACGCTGGATAGTATGGTCTTGTTGGGTTTTGTTGGTATTACTGATCCTGTTAGGCCTGGCGTTACCGATG
>CALGIR010000069.1 GCA_937915475.1 uncultured Bacteroidales bacterium | reverse complement strand
AAATAATAAGCATCCTACAATTATTGCAATGGCCTTGAACAGACCAGCAGGGCAATAACTAACGTAACCCAATTTTACAACGATAATAAAGGTTACCTGTGGTGCGGTTCTAGATTCTCTTCGGAGGGGATAAGCGTATATAATGGTAAAGTATGGGAAACATTCTCAGCACGCCATGGCCTTAATGATAGTTCATCAAGCATTTTCTTCCAAGACTCAAAGGGAACACTTTGGGTTGGCAGTTGCTACAATAGCACCCGGGGTGGGTTGTCTGCATTTGATGGTAAAAACTGGACGGCATACCCGTCACCTGATTTTTTAGCTAAACCTTGCGTTGATGCAATCGCCGAAGATGCGAATGGGCACATTTGGTTTGCCGGCTCACTGTCTTCGCGAAAAGGAAAAGGCATTACCATATTTGATGGCGAACATTGGAAAAAAGTAGGGAATAATGCCGAATTTCCCGCTGATAGAGTAATAACCCTTTTTGGTGATTCAAGCGGTAGAATGTGGGTTTCATCAATGGAAGGGCTTTTTGTAGTAAAATAAAGAAAAGTAATTTAACAAACTAAAACCTGAAGTCGGTTTGAGCAGTATTGAAAGCAAAATAGTAAAGCATAGTTTTTTAATGCCCCTGATTTTTGTTAGCCTGTTGTGGCTAATAGCAATAGTTGAGCATACCCTTGGGCTCAGTTTTAGTTTTTTGGGTGTTTACCCCCGAACAGTAAAAGGTTTACCTGGTATTCTGCTAATGCCTTTTCTGCACGCAAACTTTCAACATCTTTTCTCAAACTCTGTCCCCCTCTTGGTAATGGGTGCAGGAATCCTGTATTTTTACAGATCGCTCAGCTACCGGGTTTTTATAATTATTTGGATCATCTCTGGCGTATGCGTTTGGCTAGGGGGGCGACCAAGCTACCACATAGGCGCCAGTGGAATTGTATACGGACTTGCCACTTTTCTTTTCCTTAGCGGTGCCATACGTCGTATCCCAAGACTTGCTGCCATATCGCTTGTTATAGTATTCCTTTACGGAGGACTTATTTGGGGTGTTTTACCCATTTGGCCAACCATTTCGTGGGAAGGTCATCTGTTTGGTGGAATTGCAGGAATTGCTTGTGCTATTCTATACAAAGACAAAGGTCCGCAACGTAGAATTTACTCATGGGAGCTAGAGGAAAAAGGTGAAAACAAACCTGAAGCCAATTTATTAGAAAGTACAACATTTGGCGAAAACCAGGATGAAGAATACTACTTATCAAAAAACTCGAACTCATCTGTTGAAATTAATAATAATTATAAAAAAAGCTAAAAGTATCATCGCTTAATATGATTTTCCTATTTTTGTTTTTTATTAACAACCATTAACACTTAAAAAACGCTTTAGCATGGCAAAGTATAACGAGAACGAAAACACCTCTAATAACATTAACCTAATTGGCTTTGGCACCGAGATCCATGGTGACGTTGCTTGTGGAGGCGATTTAAGAATTGACGGAACCCTTGTGGGCAATATCAAGGCAAAGGGAAAAGTTGTCATTGGTGAAACAGGACGGATTAAAGGCGAAATTACCTGCAAAAACACCGATGTTTCTGGAACAGTTGATGGTAAGATTATCGTATCGGAACTATTATCGTTAAAATCAACAGCAAGGGTGATAGGTGATATGAGCACAAACCGCCTCGCAATAGAACCAGGAAGTAAATTTACAGGCTATTGCGATATGAAGACAGAAGAGGTTACCACATCTTCACAAAACCCTTTTACCCCAACCAAGGACACCGAAAAAAAGGGCTAGTTTAGTCTAGAGCTAATTACTATGCTTGAACACAAGGCTATTAATCGATACTTTAAGAAACTTACATTTCAATTCCTAGTTTTTGGAGCAGTTAGTGCTGCTGTTTTTGTATACCTAATTCCGCAGCACTATTTTAACCTGTTCCCAGTTGTGCTTCTGTACTTTTACTCGCTTAACTTCTTTTCCTATTTCATTCTGGTTAAAACTCACAGCCTACCAACCGTAAAGTTTTCAAAGTATTTTATGATGTTGTCGCTTATTAAGTTTTTTGGCTCCTTAATATTTGTGATTTTATACATAATTTTTGCTCGAAGCACCGTTATTCCATTCCTGGTGATTTTTATCACTCTTTACTTTCACTCTCTATTTCAGCTTGTTCGTGATTTTCAGCATTTCCTTTCCAAAAAAAACTAGGGATAGAAATTGTTTTACGCAATAAAGTATCTATTTTTGATTTGGCGTAAAAATTTTGAATAATGAAAAAGGGGTTTTTATACACAACTCTCTTAATAATAGGTTTATCCGCTATCTTTGCCGTAAAGGTTGAGGGTAGTGTAGGTGATTCTACTGCTTCGCTCCAAGATATTACGCTCAATAACGAAAAGGCAGAACTCAATCCTGGAGAATTTATTTTCGACCACATTGGGGACGCACACGACTGGCATATACTAACCGTAGGCGACCATCACATATCAATACCCCTACCCATTTTTCTGTATAGCAAAACTAGGGGTAAATTCTACGCTTTCTTTTCTTCAAGATTTCATCATGGTCAATCTAGTTACAAAGGGTTTAAGCTCATAACGGAGGGCCATCTTAAGGGTAAAATTGCCGAGATTGATAGCCAAGGCGAAATAATTACAGTTTCGCTCCCCATTGACCTTTCACTAAAAAAAAATGGGGCAGCCATCATTTTCTCTTGTCTTTTAATTTCCTTCATCTTTATCTCTGTGGCAAAAAAATACAAAAAACGCCCACAAGGCGCTCCCAAGGGATTTCAAAGTCTTGCTGAAAATCTTATCCTTTTTGTGCGCGATGAAATTGCAAGGCCATCAATTGGAGAGAAACACTATAGTAGATTCATGCCCTTTTTACTCTCCATCTTTTTCTTTATCTGGATTAACAATATGCTTGGCCTTATCCCTGTTTTTCCAGGAGGCGCTAATGTTACCGGAAACATTGCAGTAACGATGGTGTTGGCTATTTTTACTTTGTTTGTGATACTACTTAGTGGCAATAAGCATTTTTGGAAACACATTTTTAACACCCCTGGGATTCCAATGATGCTTAAGTTTCCCATACCCTTAATGCAAGTGGTTGAGATATCCAGCTGGATTATTAAGCCTGCTGTTTTAATGATCCGACTTTTTGCAAATATGCTTGCTGGGCATATGATTTCAATGGTATTATTCCTTTTGATTTTTATATTTGGCGCCATTAATATATATTACGGTTACGGAATTTCTTTTGTAAGTGTACTTTTAGTTGTTTTCATGTCGCTACTTGAACTATTAGTCGCTTTTATTCAGGCCTTTGTATTTACCATGCTTAGTGCACTATTTGTGGGCATGGCTGTTGAAGAACATAATTAATTACTAACTATTAAATTATCCAAAATGACAACATTACTCGTTTTTTTAGAAGTTGCTGGAGTAGCATTAGCACAAATTGGTGCAGTACTTAGCTCAGCCATAATTGTCGTTGCTGCTTCGTACGGTATTAGTAAAATTGGTGCAACCGCTCTAGAATCAATCGCACGACAGCCAGAGTCGGCAGGTGATATCCGTAGTGGTATGGTTGTATCTGCTGCACTTATTGA
The DNA here is from genome assembly GCA_937915475.1 of uncultured Bacteroidales bacterium. Taxonomy (GTDB): domain Bacteria; phylum Bacteroidota; class Bacteroidia; order Bacteroidales; family Tenuifilaceae; genus Perlabentimonas. The sequence continues at coordinate 3,509 of CALGIR010000069.1, read as the reverse complement.
AGGTGTATCATTCTTTGCTATTATTGTCTGTGCCCTAGTAATTCTGCTTTAGTAATTCGCATTTGGTCTGTAACTAAAACACTTTACCTATGGGTTTAATAACTCCCGATTATGGCTTAATTTTTTGGATGGCTCTTTCCTTTGGTATACTTCTTTTTATACTCAAGAAGTTTGCGTGGAACACCATACTCAAAAGCATTAAGGATCGTGAAGAGCTTATTACAAAATCGCTTCGCGACGCAGATACTGCACGCAATGAGCTGGCAAATCTTGAAAATCGAAACATAGAACTTCTGGTAAAAGCAAATGCGGAAAAAGCTGAGATCATCACGCAAGCGAATAAAGCAAGAGATAAAATTCTTCAGCAAGCACAACTAGCCGCACAGGATGAGGCCAAAAAAGTTTTAGATCAGGCCCGAGAGGTAATTAAACGCGAGAAAGAAAGCGCACAGTTAGAAATTAAGGCTTACGCTTCACAAATTGTAATGCTAGCTGCAGAACGAATTCTTCGTAAAGAACTTAAGGATAAGGTTGTTTATGAGGAGCAAATAGATTCAATTATTCAAGAACTTTCATCTCAAAACTAGCATGGATCAAAGTAGGGTATCGTTAAGTTACGCACGTGCACTCCTGCAATGGTCTAGCGACAAAGGGGTTGAAAAGGAGGTATATACACAATCTGATAGCGTTATAAACCTCCTGAACAATAACCCCGATTTTATCATGCTGCTTCAGTCCCCAATGATTTCAGCCAGTAAAAAGGCCAGAACCATTCAACTTGTTATGGATAAAGCGGCACCCATACTAACAAATTTTATCTCATTGGCAGTAAAAAAGGGTAGAACGAACCAGCTAAAAGGTATCATGCTAAGTTATCGTAAGTTATACAGAGATACGTATGGTATTATACATGCTTGCATTGAAAGCCCTGAGGGTATAAGCAAAAGGAATGAAGAAGGAATTAAACGTTTTTTGAGCAACTCTTTCAACAAGGAGATTGAATTTGAATTTACACTTAACCCTTCGCTTATAGGCGGGTTTGTCCTCACTATTGAGGACAAACTACTCGATAAAAGCGTTAAAAGTGAACTCAATAAACTCAATAAAAAATTAATGGGTATTGTGCAATAGAATTTACTACCGCTATGACAGATATTAAGGCGTCGGAAGTATCCGATATAATCAGAAAAGAACTCGAGGGTATAGACCTTAAATCGGGATTCGAGGAGATTGGAACAGTGCTCCAGGTTGGCGATGGCATTGCCCTCGTTTTTGGCTTAACGAATGTTCGTTCAAACGAACTTGTTGAGTTTGAGTCGGGGGTAATGGGCATAGTGCTTAACCTCGAAGAGGATAATGTTGGGGTTGTTCTACTTGGTTCATCGCAAAAGGTTAAGGAAGGTTTCCGCGTTAAAAGAACTAATCGAATCGCCTCTATTCAGGTTGGAGATGGTTTGTTGGGTAGGGTAATAAACACGATGGGTGAACCAATTGATGGGCAAGGACCAATAACTGGCAAAACCTTTGAGATGCCGCTTGAACGAAAAGCACCTGGTGTAATATATAGGCAACCTGTAAGCGAACCATTACAAACAGGCATTAAAGCTATAGATGCCATGATTCCCATTGGCAGAGGCCAGCGCGAATTAATTATTGGTGATAGGCAAACCGGTAAAACGGCAATTGCTATCGACACAATTCTAAATCAGAGAAGCCACTACGATAAGGGTGAGCCTGTTTACTGTATTTACGTAGCCATTGGGCAAAAAGGATCAACCGTTGCTAATATAGCCAAAACCCTAGAAAGACATGGGGCATTTGCCTATACGGTAATAGTTTCGGCAAACGCCTCCGAGCCAGCTGCAATGCAGTTCTATGCTCCCTTTGCCGGAGCTGCCATCGGAGAATTTTATAGAGATACTGGTAGACATGCCCTTATAATATTCGACGACCTCTCAAAACAGGCTGTTTCGTATAGAGAAGTTTCACTCTTACTTAGAAGGCCTCCAGGCAGGGAAGCTTATCCTGGCGACGTTTTCTACCTTCACAGCCGTTTACTCGAGAGAGCTGCTAAGATTATCCAGTCGGACGAAATAGCTGCACAAATGAACGATTTGCCCTCATCCATTAAATCCATGGTAAAGGGTGGCGGATCATTAACTGCACTACCCATTATTGAAACACAGGCTGGCGACGTATCAGCATACATCCCAACCAACGTAATCTCAATTACTGATGGACAAATCTTTCTGGAATCGGATCTGTTCAATAGCGGAATTCGACCTGCCATTAACGTTGGTATCTCGGTATCGAGGGTTGGTGGTAAGGCCCAAATAAACTCGATGAAAAAAGTAGCTGGTACACTTAAGCTCGACCAAGCACAGTATAGAGAACTTGAAGCTTTCTCGAAATTTGGATCCGACTTGGATACCGCCACACTAAATGTTCTGGATAGGGGATCGAAAAACGTGGAGCTCCTTAAGCAAAACGAGAATAGCCCGTTACCCATTGAGGAGCAGATTGCGGTTATTTTCTGCGGAACCACAGGATTACTTAAGAATGTTCCAATAGAAAAAATTAAGACCTTCGAAAAAGAGTTCCTCCAAGAGCTTAGGAGCAGCAATGAAGAACTTCTAGAACAGATTGCCGACGGAATATTTAACGATGAAATAGCTAATACGCTCACACAAACAGCAGAGGTTATATCAAAAAAACTTAGCAGCTAGAGCCATGATTGGGTTAAGGGACATACGCAACAGGATAAACTCCATCGCATCGACGCAGAAAATTACGGGTGCCATGAAGATGATTTCTGCTGCCAAATTTCACAAGGCACACGATTCGCTGTTCAGATATAAAACCTACTCCAACAAAATTCTGGATATACTACATCAAGTATCTCCAACCATAAATGAAGATGAACCAGACCTAAGTAAATGGTTTACAAAACCATCAACACTTAACAGTATTGCATTGGTGGTTATCACATCAAACTCTAGCTTGTGTGGTGCCTTTAACCAAAACCTGATAAAAAAAATTGTAGAGGAAACTCCTCCTGAATTTGGAGAGAACTGGAGAGAAATAACTGAGTTTTATTGCCTTGGAAAAAAAGGGGATGACTTTTTTAGAAAAAAAGGGTACAACGTAATTTCAAAAAATACCGATATTGCTAATAACCCCGATTATAAAAGTTCTAGTGAATTTGTGCAAATGCTAATAAAGCAATATCTAGAACAAAAATACGATGCTGTTTACGTAGCCTTTAACGAGTTTAAAAACCCTGCTGTACAAACACCTATTATTAAACAAATCCTACCGTTTATTGCACCTGAGGATAAGGTAGTTGAACCCGTGGAGCTAGATGTTATTTTTGAACCAACCAAGGAATACATTATGGGACAGTTAATCCCATTAGCTCTTGAAACTTTCTTCTACGAAATGTTGCTCGAAAACGCTGTTGGTGAACATGGTGCCAGAATGACCAACAGCGTTTTCGAGCAACATTTCGT
>CALGIR010000068.1 GCA_937915475.1 uncultured Bacteroidales bacterium | reverse complement strand
ATAGGCGCTGAAAAGTTTAATACCCGGTATGGAGCACAGCAAGGAGATTTCCTTGGCAAAATGGGTGTTTACCAATTCTTCTAAACGGGTAAGGCACACGGCCTGCTGATGGTCTAAAAACTCTATTTGTTCCATACACTGTTTAAGCATTTCAACATCGCAATTGCCAATCACACCGTCCAAGGAAGACGTGATTACATCTCGCCCGTGCTTGTTCAGGGTCCTGCCGTGAACAAGCGAACAAAGGGCGGTCGGGTCGCGTTCGCCTGCGATTATCGCGCGGATAATCTTTCGTTGCGATACGTTTTTGCCCTGGTTGGAGATGTAATTGGAAAAACGGATGTTGCACCGCTGCAACTGATTATCCATTTGTTGTTCCAGGCGTACACGGTTCCTGGTCAGGCGGTAACATTGGCGGGTGTATTGCCGCATCTGCTGCAGCAAATCGCCGGCTACAAAACTGCCCCGTATCTGGTTTTTTGCAAACACTCGCCAATCTAGGCGGCATCTTTGGCATCGCTCTTTCTGTCGGGTAATTGGCTGATAAAATCCGGATTTGCCAGAGTCCGTTCAATATCCGATTCCAATACGTGCCACACGGGCATCCAATAGATGCTTGTACTTTCCATGGCCGCACGCCCGCAGCCGTACTCCACAAGCACATCACGCAATGTCGTCAAATCGGGAGTAAGCGTCCCGAAACGTTTTTCGAAAATTTTTTCGCCCTATTCATTCAAAATACAAGCAAACACGCTATCTTTGTGAACGTCAAGGCCACAAGCTTTTTCCATAAAATTGTCGGAATTTAATTAATACTGGGGCCGTAAAGCCCGTTAATTATTACAAAGGTAACATTTGTGCTTCGAGCACCGTACGGCAGCCTGGGAAAAGCCGGGCCTTGATTTTTATGACACGCGCTTGGAAATAGGGAGATTTTCATGTAATTTTGTAGTCAATAATATGCGGAAAGCAATTCTATTGCTAACGCATTGTTTGCATTCGTATTAACTCGAAACGAAAAACAACCAATTTTCAGAAAAAAGAACGAGTAAAATACGCAATGTTCTCTCGTATGTATTTATACCACATACGGGTACGAACTTTGCTGTTTTCGTTCTTTTGGGTATTTGGTTGTACCCTCGTTTCGGAATCACGTAAGGTTTCGTACCCTTTTTTATTTAATAAGAGGGTCCTATACAATAATAAACTAGTAACTATTTAGTTATGCGAGATTTGTTTACCCCCGACAAGAAAAAATCAGCCAAAGAGAAAATAGCTCATGAATTATTTAAAGTTTTTCTTAGAGAAAGTTTTGAGAGGATTACGATTCGTGAATTTGAAAAGTATATAGACAAAACACGAGGAAGTGTATATCATCATTTCAAAGATAAAAATAACCTTTTTTATTTTACTATTGACACATATTTTTTCTCAAATCTCAATGCACTTTATTTTGTTAGCGATATAAATACAAGTTTAAGCTTAAGAGAATATATACTATTGCGCGAGAAACACTTATCCGATATTTGGGCTTGGTTTGCCAAAGAATATATTAGTTTAAATCCGCTCAGTGGCTTTCATCATTTATTATTGCAAGCAAATAAACATTATCCCCTGTTTCAAGAGAAGATCCAAGAAGTTATCAAAAAAGACATCAATGGGTGGTCAGATGCGGTTTGTAAAGGAATAGCCGATAATGAATTAAAAAAAGAAATTTCCCCAACTGAAGTTGTTGAATTATTTCAAAACTTATACTTTAGCAGCTGCGCTAAGAATGATGTTTATAGCAATTCGGTCGATTTTATCGAAGCAGTTTTTAGTCCTTTATGGACATTCTACAGTCACATTACATTGTATAAAGACCTGTCTTTTAAACCTTAGTCTGTCTATACACCACCCTTGTAATTATTTATTTTCGTTCCTGAAAGTTAAGTGTCCCCTTTTATTAGGACAGTTTTTTTAATTTGTTAATATTTTATTTTTCAAAGAACTTAAATCTTTAACTTTGCAAAGTTAGAGATCTTTTTGAAACTTTCAAGTGTTTTACACAATTTTTCTAAATAATTTTTCAAGTGTTTGATAATCAAGTGATTGATGTTTCCTTTCGCAATTATAAAACTTAAAATATTGCTCTAATCCCTGGTATAGTTGAACTCCATTTTCAAATGCATTGAGGTAAATACATTCGTATTTAACGCTTCTCCACAATCTTTCAATAAATATATTATCCAAAGCTCTTCCTACAGAGTCCATGCTAATCATAACACCTTGATCTTCAAGAATATTTATGAAGTTAGGAGAAGTAAATTGACTCCCTTGATCAGAATTGAATATTTTTGGTTTACCGTGATGTTGTAGTGCATCCTTTAAGACTCCTATACAAAGTGCTGTATCCATGGTGTTTGAAATATTCCAGGAAAGGACATATCGAGAATACAGGTCTATAATCGCGCAAAGGTACATGTGTCCTTTGGGCATTGGAATGAATGTAATATCTGTTGCCCAAACATGATTTTTACGCTCTATTTTCAAGTTTCTTAATAGATATGAATAAACCTAATGTTCTTTATTAGGTTCACTTGTATTGGGCTTCTTTTTGGGATAAATTGCCCCTATTCCCATCTTAATGTAATAGGATCTTATCGCTTTTCTTCCCACATGATAGCCCTTTTCCTTTAAATGGTCTGACATTCTCCTAGTCCCATAAAATGGATATAAAGTGAAATATTTATCTATCTCTAACATGATCTGTAAATCTAACTCACTCTCACTAGCAGGCTGATAATAAACCCCTGATCGACTAATAAATAACAAAATACATTGCTTAACAATGCTTAATGTTGGGTCCTTGGGATCCACCATCGCTCTGCGCTCTTTTACAGATAGGGTTTTAATTTTTTTTTATAGAAATCATTATCAACCTTTAAACTGCCAATGATTTTCAATAATTCCTCCTTCTCTTTTTCAAAATGTTTCTCCCTAGACTGACTTTTCCTCTCAAACAGTTCCGGCATATTTTCTATAAGAACTCGCTTCCATTCTGATACTTGAGACGGCTGTAATCCGTACTCGGAAGCAATCTCGTTAATCGTTTTTAACCCCTTAACAGCTTCTAATGCCACTTTTGATTTAAAAGAGGAGCTAAACTTTTTTCTTGAACTTCTTTCCATAAGACAACTTTTAATTATTTATACGTTAAATTTTTAATTTTGTTGTCCTAAAAAAGGGGACCATTATAAACAAAACATTCGTAAATACAAATATTTTTACTTCTTTTTATTTTAGTTATTTATATGATATATTGGATTATATAATATTTATTTGAATTAAATCAAAAAATAATATACGAATGTTGTATATTTGTTGCGTAAATTAGATGTTAGGCACAAGGCTACGAGACCAGAAACAACAGCGATAAAATGGAGAAATTTTTGTTTCCTGACACACGAAAAAAGAGAAAGGATTGCCGACCCACAAAGCATAAGTTTGGCAGCCCTTCCCTGCAAGCTTCGCTTCGCTGCCAAACACATGCTTTTTTTGCCACCGCGCGCAGATTGAGCGGAATTTGTACCAATTATTGAACCGAAAATTGTTAATTTGCGAGATTATTAAATAAGGATTTTAGAATATGCAGAACTTACAAAACGAACTGATAAATATACTCCAACACGAAGATGCTTTGGTAGTTGACGGACAACTAAACAAAAACAAGATTGTTGAAATGGCATTACAGGTTGACCCACAACTTATTAAGCATTTAATAAAGCACGACACATTTAAAACTCATTTTTTTACTGATGTAGAAGGCGTTTTGGTATTCGACAAAATTAAATTTCAGCGTTTTGTAAATAATAAGTCTTTTTTGCCCGACAGTTACACCGCTTTTAAAAACAAGATTGGTTTAACCATTAACGATGGAACAACCGACAATTACATTAGCACTAAAAACGATGTAGTGTTGGCATGGCCACATAAAGACTGTGTTTTGGAAGGCGGACAAACCAAAGAAGACCAAAAGCGAAACGAAATATTTTGGAACGAAACCCTTGCCCCCGATGAAATTGACCGACTGCTTGACCCTAAAGTATTTACCAACTGGAAAAAGTACGACCAACAGGGCGAACACGAAGTAACAGAAATTAGCGATAATGATAACCTGTTAATTAAAGGAAATAACTTATTGGCTCTTGCTTCTTTGAAAAAACGTTTTAAAAACAGAGTTAAACTGATTTACATTGACCCTCCATATAATACAGGTAGTGATAGTTTTCAGTATAATGATAGTTTCAAACATAGTTCTTGGTTAACTTTTATGAAAAATAGGTTATCATTTGCAAAAGAACTACTAAAACCTAATGGAGTTATTGCAATACATTGTGATGACAATGAGCAATCATATCTAAAGAATTTAGCAGATGAAGTTTTTTTACCTCATAACTTTGAAAGTACAATTGTTGTTAAATCTTCTACACCAAGCGGAAGAAAAACAACACATAGGGATAAAAAAATTCTAAAGCAAAAAGACTACATTCATATTTACTCAAAAGGGGGAATTGAAAAAATCAATCCCCAATATGCCAAAAGAATAAAATGGGATACTCATTTTTCAAGAATATTAAATGTTGAAACACTTGAAGTTTATAATTTAGTTGAAGTATTAATAAAAGAGGGGCTGTTACCTGAAAAATCTACTATTAATGACATTGATATTGACAATAAGAGAATTAAGGAGTTTTATTTAGCAAATAAATCAACCATTTTTCAAACACAACCATCAATATCTGACGAGGGAAAACAATTATCTCTTGATAATCCTGATAAAGTTATTAAGTATTCAAAGAATCCTGATGAATTTGCTTTAAATGGAAGACGGTTAGTTTTTCTTGAAGATTCTATAAGTAAACTAGATACAGGTGAGGAAGATTTATCTACTTTATTGTGTGATTTTTGGAATGATATTGATTTTCAAAATACTCAGAATGAAGGTGGTATTTCATTTCCAGCTGGGAAAAAACCAGAAGCATTGTTGAGACGATTTTTATTTCTGTTTACCGATGAAAATGATTTAGTAATGGATTTTTTTAATGGTTCTGGCTCCACTACAGCTGTATGCCTTAAACTTAATAGAAAATTTATTGGAGTTGAACAATTGGATTATGGTGATAATGATTCAACAAAACGCCTAATAAATGTTATTAATGGTGAGCAAAGTGGCATTTCAAAATCTATAAACTGGAAAGGTGGAGGTTCATTTATCTATTGCGAGTTAGCTAAATACAACCAAACCTATGCCGACCAAATTTTAGAAGCAGACAGCAAAGAAAAGCTAATTGCAGTTTGGCAGAAAATGAAAGAAAAAGCCTTTTTGAGTTACCAGTTCGATAAGCAAAGTTTTGATGAACGCATTGAAGCCTTTAAAACGCTTTCACTTGACGACCAAAAGAAATTTTTACTTGAGGTGCTAGATAAAAACCAGTTGTACGTAAATTTCTCTGAAATGGCAGATGAAACTTTTGAAATTTCAGAAGCAGATAAAAGACTCAATAAGATTTTTTATAATATTTTGTAAGCATGAATGATGTAAGAGGTTCAATATGGCGAAAGTGGGACTTTCATATTCACACTCCATTTTCTGTTTTAAATAATGGTTTCGGTGACGATTTTGATAACTATGTGAAAATATTATTTAAAACAGCCATTGAAAAGAACATCGCTGCTATAGGGCTTACAGACTATTTTACTATTGATGGTTACAAAAAATTAAATGAGGATTATTTAAATAAACCAAAAAAACTACAAGAATTATTTTCAGACGAGGAAATAGAAAAAATCAACAAAATTTTAGTTTTACCCAATATTGAATTTCGATTACATGATTTAATAAATAATCGCAGAATTAATTTTCATGTGATTTTTTCTAATGAAGTAAGCATTTGTGATATTGAAGAACACTTTTTGCACGATTTAGATTTTGTATATGAATCAGAACCTTTTGATAAAGACCACGCAAGAAAACTAAAAAAAAGCAATCTTTTAGATTTAGGGAAAAGGCTAAAAAAAGAACAACCCGAATTTGTTGGTGATGAACTTTTTGTTGGCATGTCAACAGCTACAGTTCAACACAAGGATATTTCTGATAAACTACAAGATAATAGATTTAAGAATAAATATATTATTGGAGTGCCACCAGATGAAGACTTGTCAGATTTAAACTGGTCTAGTCAGGAACATATGATAAGGAAATTAATTATTCAAAAATCGAATTTTCTCTTTGCATCTAATCATAAAACTATAAAATGGGGATTAGGTAAATTAGATACAGAAGAAAAATTTATCAGTGAGTTCAAATCCCTTAAACCATGTTTATGGGGGTCAGATGCACATAATTTTGATAAATTGTTTGAACCTGATTTGGAACGATATTGTTGGGTAAAAGCAGACCCTACTTTTGAAGGAGTAAGACAAATCCTTTTTGAGCCAGAGGAAAGAGTTTTTATTGGCAAAGAGCCTGAAATTTTAAATCTAATTAAGACTAATCCTACTAAATATTTTAACAAACTTGAAATTAGGTCTATTGATTCCTATAATGGAAAAAATGGTAAATGGTTTAATGATACTACAATTGAGTTTAATAATGGACTATGTGGTATTATAGGAAATAAAGGAAAAGGGAAAAGTGCAATTGCAGATATTTTGGGTTTATTAGGCAATACACGTGTTTCAATAGATTCATCAAAGGATAAGTTATTTTCTTTTTTGAACAAATCAAAATTTTGTAAAAGAGGGTTTGCAGAGAACTTTAATGCAATATTATATTGGAATGATAATAGTACTTCTAAAAAAAGTCTTGATGATGATATTGATGAAACTGAAATCGAAAAAATAAAATATATACCTCAGAAGTTTTTTGAAGATTTATGTGCTACTGAAGATGATTTAAGTTTTCGTGAAGAATTAAATAAAGTTGTTTATTCAAGAGTAGATAATAAAGACAAACTAGGCAAAAATTCGTTTGATGAATTTATCGAATATAAAACTGAATTAATAAATGCCGAAATCAAAAAATATAAAGCTACCATTGAAGGATTAAACATTCAAATAACAGAACTTCAGAAAAAAAACACCACAGAATATAAAAATACAATAGATAACAAAATAAAGGGGAAAACAGATGAATTAAACGCACATAACAAATTAAAAGAAGAAATAATTGAAGTAAAAAATCCTTCCGAAGATGAAAAACTTTCCAATGAGCAAAAACTTAAATCTGAAAAAATTTCGAAATTAGCCGAAACCCTCAATACCATTCAGGAAAAAATTGATGATTATTCTTCAAAACAGCAGTCATTAGAAATAAACAAGCATGAAATTGTAAGATTATTAGAAGATGTCGCTGAATTGAAACGCTTTGTAGAAGAATGGAAAGAAGAAAGGAAAGAAGTATTTGAAAAGTATGAAATTGATATTGAGAAGATAGTCACACTCGATTTAAAAATTGACTCCTTAAATTCCTCAAAACATGCTGTAGAAAAAGAACTTAAGAAATTAGAGGATTTTCTTTCAAAAGATTCAATAAAAAATGATGATGGTAAAGAAATTAGCCTTGTTGTTCAGTTTGGTGTACACAAGACAGAAAAAGCAAAATTAGAAAATGAGCTAGATAAGCCATTTAAAGATTATCATGATTACCTTCAGAAATTAAAGGATTGGGAAAAAAAGAAGAAAGCAATTGAAGGAGAGGTAAACATTCCGGACACACTGAAATTTTATGAAAAAGAAAGAGAGTTTATAGAAAATGAACTAGGAAAAGAGCTAGAATTAAAAAATAAGCAGAGAAATGAAACAACATTATCCATATTCAAGAAGAAACAAGAAATCCAAAACATTTATAACAGTATCAAGAAATCCATTACAGATTTACTAACTCAATATTCAATTGACCAACAAATCACACTAGAAACATCATTTAAAGTTGAACCATTCTTTTATAGGAATTTCTTTGAGCAATATGTTAAGCGGTATAAGGAATTTTATCAAAATGCCGATTCTTTTTTAAAGCAGTTAGTTGAAAATTACGATTTTGATAAAGCAAAAAATATAACGAGTTTTATTGATGAGATATTAACTAAAGATAAACTATTAAAGGAAAGCACAACTGAAATTGAATTTTTAAACTTCATGTTTTCATTAGATTACTTAAATCCCAGATACAATCTTAAATTAAATAACAAAGGTTTAAGTGAACTTTCGCCAGGTGAAAGGGGTGGATTATTGCTGATTTTTTATTTAATTCTGGATAAAGATGATAAACCTTTGGTGATTGACCAGCCCGAAGACAACTTAGACAATCAAAGTGTTAGCGAAATTTTAGTTCCTTACATACGTGAAGCAAAAAAGCGTAGACAAATAATTATGGTTACTCACAATCCCAATTTGGCTGTAGTTGCCGACGCTGACCAAATTATTAGAATGGATATTGATAAAGAAAATGATTATTTAGTATCTAATGTAAGTGGTGCAATTGAAAATCCCGAAATAAACAAAACAGTGGTTGATATTTTAGAAGGGAAAATGAAAGCATTTAATAACAGAAGATTAAAGTATTATACGAAATAGTTTATGGCAGAAGAACGTTTAGATAAAACCTTTGATGTTTTGGTGGAGAATGAAGTTATTGAACTTGTTCTGCCCGACAATATCAAACAAAATTTACGATACGAAGCACGACCTTACCAGATTGAGGCATTTGCACGGTTTACCTATTATCTCAACAAATACAAACACCGCCGAAAACCAAGCCAGTTGTTATTTCACATGGCAACAGGTAGCGGAAAGACTTTGATTATGGCAGGTGCAATTGTGGAGCTTTACAAAATGGGCTACCGCAATTTTATTTTCTTTGTAAACACCGATACCATAATTCGTAAAACCAAAGAAAACTTTTTAAATTCGGCATCGCTGAAATATTTGTTTGCACAGCAGATAAACATTAACAATCAACCTGTTTCGGTTCGTGAAGTGGATAATTTCGAAAGCGTAAACGACAACGATATAAATATTCATTTTTCAACCATACAAGGCTTACACTCCCGATTGAACACCCC
>CALGIR010000067.1 GCA_937915475.1 uncultured Bacteroidales bacterium | reverse complement strand
GCGTTAAGAAAAATCTGCTGTTTACAGCACCGACCGTAGGGAGGTGCAAGTTCAGTTTTTTTAGCCCACAACGAGTAGTTTTTCGAGTGAAGCGGACGTAGCCTTGATTTTTTTTTGCTTACTTTCTGTTTTCAAGAGAAGAAAGTAAGTGGGGTCTGGGAAAAGCCCCGGATATTAGATATGGGTGATTTGACCAGTAAAAGCAAGGTTTTTGCATTAATGTGATTTTTTTAATCGGACACCAATGATTAAATATCAACAAATATTGAGAAGAGTCTGTTTCCATTCGAATCTGAGAAGCAATAGTCAACCGATTCTGTTTTTCTAAATATATATATTAGACCAATCCCAGTCCCAACTACCTTCTCGTCAATTAGAAGCCTAAGTTTATCCCTGTAAAGTTCATTAAGTTCATCTTTTGTGAGGGTACTAAGCTTGCTAAGGTGTTTACCAAGATGCTGCTCACCTTGTTTCGAAATAAAGTTACAGGTTCCAATACTGGAATGACCATCCTGCTGCTTTAGCACAAATAACCCCTGATTAGCTTTATTGCTCTTCTCGGCATGCATCGATATATTCTGGAGCATCTCAACGGATATATTGTATAGCTTCTGCTTTCCAACTCTCTGGTCGTTATGCCTAAGGATATTCTTCTCAATCATGTGTATTATGGGTAGAACAGAATTCTCGGAGAAATCGCCTTTGTGCAGAACAATCAAGTTTTCTGCCCTCATCATTGCGTAAAGGTTTTTCATATGCTCAAGTGACAACTCCGACTGTTCAATTCCCTTGTTTTCAGGGTTTTGGATGGTAAGTTGAATAAAGAAGAGTGAGGTTTTACTGTCGATGGGTACAAAATCGTACGATATTTTTCGCCCCGTTCTTCGTGCCATTTCAATTATTCCCAAACCCGCTCCACCTCTGTCGGATAGTTTACCCTTTGCTAAAACCTGTTTTAGCAAGAGCCTAAGCTCATCAGCATTAAGACTGTTAACCTTTTCTAATTTTTCTTTAATTGATGGTATAACATCGTTTGTTACAGAGTTGGCCGAAGCTATAAAAAAACAATCAGGAATACTCCTAACGTAGAATGCCCCTTGGTAATCGCTGAGGCTACTCACTTCCACAGAGTATTTTCCATGCCGAGACACGTTCTGATAGCATTCAGCCATAAGGAAACTGATTTTATTCTTTAGCTTAAAAAAGTTCCCTTTCGAGTCGATATTAAGCTGTGTAAGCTCAATTATTTTGTGGGTTATTGAGTCTGACACTAAGCCTGTGTAGGCAAAAATAAGGTCATCCCCAAGTAAACTTTCAAACAATTTTTTTGTGGAAGCAGCATTCATTTTCTTAGAATAAGTTGTTTCTGTATGCAAGTTAACGGGAATTTTTGATTTCTGTTTATTGTTCTCACTTAATTTTAATTTAATATAGTTGTGCTTGCTTATAACTGTAATCCGATTATTAAAATTCAGTATTTATGGATAGGACAGTAAAGTTACTCAGCGGATAAGTTGTTATATTAAACGACTTGAATATATTGTAAACTTAAGTTATGCATAAACATTAATGCATAAATAGATTTATCTCGCTTTAATAACCGTGCATTTTACTAATTGTATTTCCTATTATGGCAGTGCAAATATAAGAAACGATAGTTTATCTTTTATAGCAGCGCTCATCTGGTAGATAGCTAGATAATTTATATATTTGAGGTCATTTACTAAATAGAATCAAAATATGGATAGCATTGTTTTAGAATGGATTGGATATGGAGCCTCGCTGATTATTGCCCTGTCGATGACAATTAGCTCTATCGTCAGGTTTAGGATTATCAACTTGATAGGGGCAGGTTTGTTCTCTGCCTATGGGTTTATGATTGGTTCGGTACCCGTGGGCGTAATGAATGGGTTCATTGTTGTCGTTGATATTTACTTCTTAATTCAATTTTTTTCAAAGAAAGAGTTTTTTGAAATTCTAAAGGTAAGCAGTGCTGATAGCTATCTGCTTAAGTTTCTTAAGTTTCATAGGGAAGATATTTGCAAGTTTTACCCCGATTTTAACCAAACACCAAACGATAATACTATTCAGTATTTTATCCTTAGAAATATGGCTGTCGCAGGGGTTTTAATTGCTGATAAACAGGATGATAAAACCTTGAAGATAATTCTTGATTATGTGATACCCGAAATGAGAGATTTTAAGATTGGAAAGTTTGCTTACCATAATCTGCATGAGAAATTTATTGAATGTGGTTACCAAAGATTAAAAGCCGATAAAACAAGTCCTGTTCATATAAAATACTTAGTGAAGATGGGTTTTGTAGAGTCTGCTGATGGAAATCTTGAAAAAAAATTAACAACCTAAAGCAGGTTACCTGTATATCCTCTCCTTATTTAAAAAACGTTGATATTCTCTTGCATTCTTGTTGTGCTCGCTTAAAGTTTTTGCAAATGCGTGATATCCAGAGTAGTCTGGTTTTGCGCAGAAGTAAAGATACTTATGACTCTCGTAATTTAGAACTGCATTAATTGAAGATATGCTGGGAGAGTTTATAGGTCCAGGGGGCAATCCTCTGTATTTATATGTATTGTATGGCGAATCGATGGAGAGATGTTTGGTAAGGATTCTCCTTATGGTAAAATTGCCCATGGCATATTTAATGGTTGGGTCTGCCTGAAGGGGTATTCCCCTTTTTAACCGATTTATGTAAACACCTGCAACCCTTTGGCGCTCATCGGCCTTAATGGTTTCCTCTTCAACAATTGAGGCTAAGGTTGATACTTTAACTCTACTTAGGCCAATATCTTGAGCTTTCTGTTCTTTTTCATCTGTCCAAAAATTTTCGTATTCCCTTTTCATTCTGTCGAAAAAGCCTTTTGCATTGGTATTCCAAAAGAACTCGTAGGTATTGGGAATAAACATAGCAATGAAAGTTTGCTGATTAAAGCCATATTGAGAAGGAATTTCATTATCTGTAAAAGCATTCGCAATTTCAGTCGAATCGACTTCAATTTGATTTGCAATGAGCTGTGCCAGCTGTTGTGGTGTTCTAAAACCCGTAAAGGTTACCCTGACCGGGGTCTGTAGCCCCGCTCTTAATATCGAGACCAAATCTTTGTTGTTTGTGCCGTTGGCTAGCTTATACCTGCCCGATTTTACGCTGTAGGGATAGCCCATGCGAGAGGCAGCCCACTTAAAAGACTCAATACTTGTCACATATCCTGATTCCTCAATAATGCTAATTACGGCTGCGTATGTAGAGCCAGTTGGTATATAGATATATGCGTGTTCTTTATCGCCTAAACTTACGTTGGGAAAGAACATTTTAGAGTATATTTTATAGCTATAAAAACCACCAGCAGCAATAACCAAGGCAAGCGAAAGCGATACGATAATAACAATCCTTTTCCCTAAATTTTTCCCCATATTAATATGCATAAATTAGTGCCCAAAGATAAATATTATACCTCAGACTTAAAGCCATTTTATGGATGCCTTAACCTATTTTAGGCTGTTCCGCGAAAAAGCAATCTCGAAGTATAAATATAAAAACTCCTTAGAAAAAGTACTAAGGAGCTTTAAGTTGAGTTTATGGGCTTTTTAGACTATCTATATCTTGCTTAGACCAGTTTCCGAAGGTTCTTATACTCTATATTTATATCAGTTCAGCAACTGCTTTTTCAATTCTGTTAAGGGCCTCTAGTAGTTCTTCTTCTGATGCTGCGTATGAGAATCGGATGTAATTATCAGCCCCGAATGCGCTACCAGGAACAGTGGCAACAAATGCATTATTAAGCAGGTACATGCATAAATCAGCTGAGTTCTCGATAGTTTTATGGCCATGTTTTTTTCCAAAGAAATATGAGACTTCTGCAAAAACATAGAAAGCACCTTGGGGTACCTTTGCTTTAAAACCCGTTATTTTTTTTAATCTTTCAATAACCACATCACGTCTGTGCATAAACGCTTCGCGCATCATTTTTGGATACGAGGCATCGGAGTTGATGGCTGCGGTTGCTGCCTTTTGGGCAATTGAGCATGTTCCCGATGTCATTTGCCCTTGAAGTTTCTGGCAAGCCTTTGCAATCCATTTAGGCGCAGCACAGTAACCAATGCGCCAACCGGTCATTGCATAGCCTTTCGATACACCATTTACAATAATTACCCTATCGGCAATGCTCTCAAACTGTGCAATGCTCTCATGTGTACCCATATAGTTTATGTGCTCGTATATCTCATCGGATATTATGTAGATATTGGGATGCTTTTCAAGGACGCTTGCAAAGGCTTTTAGTTCCTGCCTTGAGTAAATGCTACCGGTTGGGTTTGATGGGGAACAAATCATCAGCACCTTGGTCTTGGGGGTTATGGCATCCTCCAGCTGTTTTGGCGAAATCTTAAAGTCGCTTTCAAGCGATGTGGGTATCACCACACCTTTTCCGTCCACAAGTTTCACCAGTTCAACATAGCTAACCCAGTACGGGGCGGGGATGATTACCTCGTCGCCAGGGTTAACCAATGCCATTAGCACATTGGATAGGGAATGTTTGGCTCCTCCAGAAACCACTATTTGGTCCGTAGAGTAGTTGAGGCTGTTCTCACGCTTTAGTTTTTCCGATATTGCCTTTAGTAGGTCAGGGAAACCCGGCACTGGTGAGTAAAAGGTAATATTGTCGTTTATAGCCTTTTTGGCAGCTTCTTTCACAAAATCAGGGGTATGGAAATCGGGCTCGCCTACGCTAAGGTTTATTACGTTATGCCCTTGAGCTTTTAACTCACGGCTTTTTTGCGACATGGCCAGCGTTTCGGAAACCGCCAGCTGGTTGACTCTGTTTGATACGTTTTCCATAGTTTTTAATATAAATTAAAGAATATTTAAGGTGTGTTTTCAGTTATTTCTTATTTTTAGGCGTTAAATATAGATATATTTACGCTCAATTCAATGTGTTAATTAATTTAGTAAATTTATGCTCTCAGAAATTCTTAAGATTACACTTCCGGCACTTCTGGTTTTTTTAGCGGGATATTTAGCCATTGAGCGCTTACTGCGCGAGGAGGCAAATAGGCGAAAGGCAGAACTAAATATAAATAGCAAAAAGATTACAACACCTATTAGGTTACAGGCGTACGAGCGTATTGTGCTATTCCTCGAGCGTATCTCGCCCGACTCGCTGTTGGTTAGGGTTAATCAACCCAGCCTGACCGCACAAAAGTTCCAGGCAGCCCTATTGTCGACCATCCGAAGCGAGTGGGAGCATAACCTCTCACAGCAAATATACATTAGCCCTAAGGCTTGGGGGCTTGTAAAAAACGCAAAGGACAATGTGATTAAGCTCATCAACACTAATTCCAATGAGATTGAGGGTAAGCAACCAGCTATCATGCTTAGCCAGTCCATACTCGAGAGCCTAGTTGAACTCGAAAATCATCCAACAGCCAGAGCAATTGATTTTCTTAAGAAAGAGGTAAACGAGTATTTTTACTAGTTAGGTTTTAAATTGGCTTTTGCCTTGTAAGTTTAAACTCTTTTGCAATAACCTTGTTTATTAGTTAGTTAATTAGTATTTTAAGATATACAGTTGAATTTCTTGAGGGTGATTTTAGTAATTAATTCCTGCATTGCATATGTGTGATGCTGCTAATGTTTTGGTATATGACCCATTTTTTAACCTCAATATTACTTGTTTTTCTGTACGTAACATTACCGTATCAGCAAAAGGTTGATAGCCTTACTGAATTGCTTAGTAAGGCTAATAACGAGCAGAAGGTCGATTTGCTGAACAGTTTGTCTCAAGTTAGTAGTAACGAATCTCCTGATAAAGGTGTGATTTATGGGATGGAGGCTCTGCGCTTAAGTGAACAATTAAACTATCCGCTGGGTAAGGCTAATGCACTTAATTATATTGCTGAAAATCAGTTTAGCCTAGGTGAGTTCGAGAAGTCTGTAGAGTACCAGTTGCAAGCACTTGGAGTTTTTGAGGAGTCTGATAATAAGCATGGTATTGTTCGCTCGCTGAATAATTTGGGATTATGCTTTAGAGAGATTGGTAATATTGATAAAGCAATTGAATTTCATAATAAAGCATTACAGCTTAGTGAGGAAATTGGAGATAGAGTAGGTAAGGCCAAAGCGTTAGTAAGTTTGGGCATTTGTAACTTTGCGGCTAGTAGCATTGATGTTACTTTGAGTTTTTTTAACAAGGCATTGGATATTAGTTTAGAACTTGAAAACGATGAACTCACCTCTACCATATATAATAATATGGGTATTTGTTATGCTACCATGGGAGAGCACAAGAAAGCGCTTAATATTTTTTCGCTGTCGCTTGAGTTAAACACCAAGGCAGAGAATAAAGGTGCGTCTGCTGCTATTCTCAATAATATTGCACGACTTTACATCTACCTAGGTGATTTTGATAAAGCTTTTACTGCAATAAGTAAGAGTTACGAATTGGGCAAAGAGCTAAAGGCAAAGGCTCAGTTAGTAAATAACTACCTTATATTCTATGAGTATTACAAGGCAAAAGGTGATTATAAGCGAGCCTTGGAGTATTATATAAAATACTCCGACCTTAAAGATGAGATAATTAAGGTACAAAGTAGTGAGCGAATGGCAAATCTTCAAATGCTTAATGAGTTGGAGAAAAGTGACCAGGATTTACGGTTATTACAGAAGGATTATGAGGTTGTGCAAGGCCGGACAAAACTTTATACCGTTTTGTTTGGTGCTTCGTTTCTGCTATTAGTTTTTGGGGTGTATATTTTTGTTATCCGAAGCCGTACAGCAAATCAATCCATTGAACTTCTTGAGAAGGAACAACAACTTGCTGAGATGAAGCTAGAAAATCAGCAGAAGGATTATGAGAGGTTAGAACTTTTAAAAATAAAGCAACAGCACGATTATGAGGATGAGATTGCCTCTAAAAATCGGGACCTTGCTTCGCTTACCATGCAAATGGTACAAAAAAACGAACTTTTAGCTAAGCTTAATGAACAGACCCAAACCTTAACCTATTCGGCTAATAACAAGGAAACCGTAAAAGAGGTTGGTAGGTTAATCGAGCAGTCGCTAAACCTAGACAAAGATTGGGAGGATTTTACATTGCACTTTGATAGTGTGCATCCTCGTTTTTTTGAAAGGTTACTTAAACAATTCCCAACCCTAACCCAAAAGGAACTAAAGCAATGTGCTTATATTCGCATCAACATATCAGTAAAAGAAATAGCAAACCTGTTAAACATTACACCAAAGGGTGTAGAAAAAGCTCGTAGCAGGATTAAAGCAAAACTTTCTTTAGAAAAAGACGAAGATTTAGTGTCTTTCATTCTTTCCTACTAAAAAATGCATTACAAGACAATCTATTGATTGTTAGACGGTAACCTTAGGGTGTCGGGTGTTTGTCTCTACCTTGGGGGGTATTTGTAGGCATTTTGCCGACCGAATTGTGCTTATTCTTAAATATACTCGCAGTTGGATAATGTCCATTAAAACCAGCTGTATGAAAAATTTTCTTTTCTCCTTTTATCTCATTGCCTTAATAATTGTAGTTCAGGCTTGTGTTAAATCAAAATCTTCAACCATTGATTGTAAAGGAGAATTAATAAATGACACATTATCTGTAAGGTATGATTTTGGTTCTGAGTGTAACCTAAACTGTTATACTTTAAAAGTTAACCGTTTAGATAGCCTTATGCCAGTTGGCCATGATAGTTTTACGGACACTAGTAAAAAGGGCAACCACACAATTGGATTAAGACCTTATAACGTTCTTTTTCGGGACGAAAATGGTGGTTGTTACAGTAAAACACAATTCATTCCCTACAATGATGAGCGGGGTGATTCTAATTTAGACAAACGTTACATTTTTCTACAGTACCGATATTGATACGAATTTCTAATAAATAAATAATTATAGTATGAGAAAATTATATTTACTTGCTTTTTCATTTTTATTGGGATTTTACTCCTTGGGTTACGGACAAACAGGTAACACCTCTTCGCAAAAAGTATACTTGCGGTCAGGAGAATATATCCCTACTTACAATGAAGCCAAGTCAGATCCTTCTGACGCAGGGTACTATGTTTCTGGAAATAAAAAGCAGTATGGTTATGTTCAGTTTACCAACTCGCTAAGTGATGCAGATATTGCCAGCCTTAAGGCCGAGGGAGTTGAATTGCTTGATTATATCCCCGATAATACCTACTACATTGGGGTGAGAAGTTTGAGTAAAACTGCAACTCTTTCGGGGTTTGCTAAGAATAGTGCTGCCAGGTTCTTTAATTTACCTACTGAGTTTAAGATTGACCCTGTAATTATTTCAGGAAATATTCCAATGTATGCTTCTCCTGAACTGGGTTTTGTTTTTGTAACTGTAGTAACGGCTCCTGATGCATCGACTGATGCGCTTAGGTTTTTTAAGAAGAACGAAGTAGAGGTGCTTACCAAGTCTGCAGATGGTGCACAGTTTAATGTGAAAATATCCGATTTTAAAGTTGTTGAACTGGCAGAAAATGCGTGGGTTAGGTATATAGAATTGGCTGCTCCCCCAAAAGAGTCAAAAAATAAACCAGGTAAGGTAAGCCATCGAGTATTCCCTTTGCGCAACAATTTGGATATGAACCTTTCACTTAATGGAGAGGGGATAATTGTAGGACAATGGGATGGTGGAAAGATTGGAGTGCACGAAGATTTAAACGGAAGAATTAACGGTCATTCTACTGAGCCTACGGATTTTCATGCAACCCATGTTGCAGGAACCATTATAGGTAAAGGTCTATTAGATCCAAAAATGGAAGGTATGGCGCCTGAGGCAACTCTGTGGGCTTCAGATTTTTTTAAAGATGACCCTGTTATTATTCAGGAAATGGCTACAGCCTACACAGAGGGTGTTAGGGTTACAAATAATTCATGGGGCTATATTATAGACCCTCTATACTGTGAATATCATTTTCCATACGTTTCTTCAGTTAGAGGTTTCGATAAGAACGTGAGAGAAAACCCATACCTGCTTCATGTTTTTGCTAACGGAAATGATCAGGAGGTATGCCCAGGGGGTTTCCATACAGCTTTATGGACCATGAAGAACGTACTTTTTGTTGGTGCTGTTGATAGGACAGATAAAATGAGTGATTTCAGTAGTTTTGGTCCTACCTACGACGGGCGATTAGTACCTCATGTTTCCGCTGTAGGTGTTGATGTACACTCTACTGTTGGTGTAAATGGTTACTATAGCCTTGATGGAACATCAATGGCAGCTCCTGGAACTGCAGGTACTTTGGCTTTATTGCAGCAACAGTTTAAGTTGGAGAATGCTAACCAATATCCATCAGCAGCCTTGCTAAAGGCCATTGTATGTAATACTGCACGCGATAAGGGTAATATAGGCCCCGACTACAAGTATGGTTTTGGAGTTATTGATGGGCTAAAATCTGCCAAGGTAATTGCCAATAAGTACTACTTCGAGGATAATATTAGTACTAATGAAGAAAAAGAGTTCACAATAACTGTTCCAGCCAACTTAGCTGAACTTCGTGTTTTACTAACCTATACTGATGTTGAAGGCTCTGTTATGGCACAACAGGCTATTGTAAATAAAATTAACATTTCAGTTGCCGCAAACGGTGAAACTTATTTGCCTTGGAAATTAGACCCCCAAAACCCCAATGAACCTGCTACAAAAGGTAATGCAGCTTGGGATAACATAAAACAGGTTACTATTGATAACCCCGTTGGAGGTGATTATACTGTAAAAATAGAAGGAGATAATATCCCAATGGG
>CALGIR010000066.1 GCA_937915475.1 uncultured Bacteroidales bacterium | reverse complement strand
AAAGTGGGTGAGTTCTCAACCGACGGGATAACATCACCCGACGCGTTAATTGTAAAACTAATAAAAGGAACTAACCTGTCGCCACGACTCCCAACATGGAACTTGATGATGAAAAACATCTACTCCATGAACACCTACCAGATAAATAAAACTGACTTTAACCTCAATATTCTTTACCAAAACGACCAAACGGGTACTTCAATCAACTACCTTCCCGAGGGGAATATTGCCAACAAACCACTACTTGCGGTTCTAAATCTCGATAACCTAAACTCTAATCTCGACCCTGGCTCCGATGGTATGTTCGATTTTATTGAGGGCATCACCATCAATTCGGCCAACGGCAGAATAATTTTCCCAGTACTAGAACCATTTGGTAAGGATTTGGCCAAAAAAATTGGTGACCCCGATTTGGTTGAACAGTACGTGTACCAAGAACTATACGACTCAACACAAACCAAGGCCCGACAGATTGCCGAAAAAAACAAGTTTAGCATAACCGGAACTTATCAATCATCTTCAAGTTCAGAGATTCCGCTAAATGCAGTTAACGTACCTCGAGGATCTGTTGTGGTTACCGCTGGGGGCGTTAAACTTATTGAGGGTACCCACTATACAGTGGACTATATTATGGGGTCGGTTAAGATTATAGATCCTGCGTATATGGAGTCGAATACTCCAATACAAATATCGCTGGAAAGCCAAGACATGTTTAACCTCCAATCCAAAACGCTGGTGGGTTCACACTTCGATTATAAAATCTCCGATAATTTCAACATAGGTGCTACCGTTCTTAACCTAACTGAACGACCTTTAACCCAAAAGGTTAACTACGGCAGCGAGGCAGTTAGCAATACCATATGGGGATTAAACACCTCATACCAAACCGAGTCGGGCTTTCTGACCAAAGCTGTAGACTTTTTACCCTTTATAGAGACGAAGGAGAAATCGACCATTACCTTCGATGCTGAATTTGCACAATTTATTCCAGGCCATTCAAGGGCAGTTGGCAAAGATGGCACGGTTTACATCGACGATTTTGAGGGAAGTAAATCATCCATCGATATACGCTCAGAGTATGCATGGTCAATAGCCAGCGTTCCTCAACATCAACCAAGTTCGTTTCCCAATGCACATCTCTCAAACGATCTTAAATACGGTTTCGATAGGGCACTAATGGCATGGTACACCATTGACCCGCTGTTTCTACGCAATAATTCACTAACCCCTGACCACATCCGTAAAGATAAAAACACCCAAAGCAATCATTTTGTTAGGGAGATATACGAACGTGAAATCTTTCCAAACCGGAATACACCACAGGGAATGCCAACCAATATGGCCATACTAAATCTGGCATACTACCCCAATGAAAGGGGGCCCTACAACTATAATACAAATAATATTAACGAGGATGGTTTCTTTGAAAATCCAAATAAGATGTGGGCTGGTATTACCCGTCCGATACCATCACCCGACTTTGAGGCGGCAAATACCGAGTACATTGAGTTCTGGTTAATGGATCCTTTTGTTCACGACTCGCTTCACACCGGTGGTGATTTTTACATCAACCTTGGCGAAATATCAGAAGATATTCTTAAGGATGGAAAAAGAGCATTCGAAAGCGGACTGCCTATTTCAGAAGATGTTACTAATATAGAAACTACTGCATGGGGCAGGGTTCCCACGGTACTATCGCTTTCTAACGTGTTCAATACCGATGCCAACACACGCCGCTTTCAGGATGTGGGGCTTGATGGATTACGCGATGTTGATGAGCAAATATTCTTTGAAGAATACCTAGAAGCACTGAAACTAAAGTTTGGTGAAAACTCAAAGGTTTACAGAGATGCTCTTAAAGACCCATCGAACGATAACTTTAGATACTACCAATCGACTATTTACGATTCAAACGAAGCGGGAATCCTCGATAGGTATAAACGGTTTAACATGCCTGAGGGAAACTCAACACCCGATGGGCAGCCTACCCCCGATGGAATTATTGAACCGTACACAAACTCAATCACAAGCATACCCGATGGCGAAGATATTAACGAGGATTCAAACCTGAACGAGGATGAGATGTATTACCAGTATCGCATATCGCTTAGGCCACAAGACTTTGAGGTTGGCAGTAACTTTATAACCGATAAGGTTAACTACAGAGGAAAATTTGCCAACGATAAACCTTTTGACGTTAACTGGTACCAGTTTAAGATTCCCATAAACGAGTACGAAGGGGTTTACGGAGGAATACAGGATTTTAAATCGATTCGTTTTATAAGGATGTTTCTAAAGGATTTTTCCGATACCATCATCCTAAGGTTTGCAACCCTTGAACTTGTACGTGGAGAATGGCGAAGATACAATCGCTCCCTTATTCAAGGGCAAGAAGGGATGCCCACAACCGATATGCCCGAAGGAAATCTTGAGGTTTCTGTAGTAAACATTGAGGAGAACAACAAGCGTACCCCCGTAAACTATGTTCTTCCCCCTGGAGTTGATAGGGTTATTGACCCAAGCCAACCACAGCTAACAGAACTCAATGAACAATCAATGGAGATTAAGGTTACGGACCTAGCCGATGGCGATGCCAGGGCAGTATTTAAAAGTGTTAATATTGATATCCGTCAATACCGAAAAATGATGATGGATATCCATGCTGAAGAGATACTTGGATCTCCCCTTAAAGATGAAGATCTATCTGTATTCGTAAGGCTTGGCACCGATTATAGCAATAACTTTTACGAGTACGAAATACCACTTGTGCTAACCCCCCCTGGTCATTACTCCAACAATCGCGAACGCGATAGAAGAATGGTGTGGCCAAAGGAAAACGAAATGGATATTGATCTGGAGCTATTGACAAACGCTAAACTTCTGCGTAATGATGAGATGCGCAAAGCGGGGTCACTTATAACCTATAGCACAGTATTTACGGTGGAGGATGGGAACCGAAAAATAAGAATAACCGGAAATCCATCCCTAAGCAACGTAAAAGTACTTATGATTGGTGTTAGAAATGCCAAAAGCAGCGATAATCCCAACGACGATGGATACGCAAAATCGGGTATTATCTGGGTAAATGAGCTTAGGCTCACCCAATCAGACGACAAGGGAGGGTGGGCTGCCAATGCCCGTGTAGCAGCAAAATTAGCCGATTTGGGGATGGTTACCGTTTCGGGAACTACCATTAAACCGGGCTTTGGATCAATTGAGAAAAAGGTTAACGAGCGAAGCCTTGAGGATTTCTATCAGTACGATGTAAATTCAACCATTCAGCTTGGCCGATTCTTCCCAAAAGAGTCAGGTATTAATATTCCACTATTCATTGGCTTCTCCGAGTCGTTTGCAAACCCTGACTATAATCCGCTTGATCCAGATATTAAGTTAAGGGAATCCATTGAAAGGGCAACAAGTAAAGAAGAACGCGACACCATTAAAAAAGTATCGCAGGATTATACCCGCAGAAAGAGCCTAAACTTAACCAACGTTAGGATAAACAAAACCGATGGTCAACCAAAGATTTATAGCATCTCTAACTTTGCTGTAAGCTACGCATATAATGAACAACTCTCGCGAAACATCACAACAGAAGAGCGTATACAGCGAAATGTAAGAGGAGGCTTAACTTATACCTATAATACTAAACCCAAAAGTGTAGTACCCCTCAGAAAGGTTAAAGCAAAATGGCTCTCGAACCCATACCTTAGGATTGTTAAGGATTTCAACTTTAATTATATGCCGAACCAGTTCTCCTTTAGAACTGAACTTAACCGAACCTATTTTGAACAGCAACTGCGCAATTTAAATAACCCAGAATATAGCCTATTGCCCACCTATTCCAAAGATTTTCATTGGAATAGGGTTTACTCCCTTAACTGGGATATTAGCCAAGCCATTAAATTCGATTTTAATGCCAATAACCAAGCGCGCATCGATGAGCCTTTGGGAATTGTTAACAGATCGAAAGATCCTGAATTATACGAACATTGGCGTGATACGGTTTGGACTAACCTTAAAAACTTTGGACGAAATACAAACTATAATCATCAATTTAACCTATCGTACAATATCCCCATTAATAAGCTGCCCCCCTTTAACTGGGTAACAGCATCAGCTCGGTACACTGGTAGCTTTAACTGGCAAACAGGTCCAGTACTGCCCGACTCAAGCCGATTTGACCCAGGGAACACAATCCAAAACGCCAATACCATACAGCTAACTTCCCAGTTAAACCTAACCTCACTTTACAACAAGAGCAAATGGTTAAAGGGCATTAACCAAAAATTTGACCAACGGGGCAGAGGAGTTACGCCAAAGAAAACATTCAAAACTGTTACCTACGAGCAAACTGGATTAAGGCTCCGCCCAAACTTTGCTCGTTCCGTAACCCACAACCTTAAAACAGAGGATGTAAAGGTTAAAGCATTTGATGCCGAAGGCAAGGAGATTGACTTTGAGCTAAACATTCGTTCTGACAAACGGGTAACCATAAGAACTGATAAGGATTTGGAAGATGTAAGGGTTGTTGTAGAGGGACAAATACCCGAGCGTGAAAATATTGCACTATTCCTGTTTGAAGGTACTGTTAGAATACTAATGGGTGTGAAAAATATAAGCGGATCATTCTCTCAAACTAATGGTACTTTAATGCCCGGATACAAGCCAAGTACTCAATTCCTTGGAATGGAGAAAAACCAGAGCATTTTTGCCCCTGGATTTCCATTTGTTGCAGGTTGGCAAGATCCTGACTTTGCATGGAAAGCAGTTCGGAATAATTGGCTTACAACTGACTCTACAATTAATGCTGCTTTTATGCTTTCGAGGAACGAAAACATCACACTGCGAAGCACTATTGAACCTCTGCCCAACCTTAGAATTGAGCTCAATGCTCTGCGAAGCCAAACCAAGAACAAGAACGAGTACTACCTGGCTAACGAATTTGGTGTTTTTAACAGTTTCAACCCAATGGCAACCGGAAACTTTAGCATTAGCATAATTAGTATACACTCACTCTTTGAGCGATCCTCCAGTAAGAATAACTACATCAGCGAAGTATTTGAACAGTTTAAGGAAAATCGAATAGTTATTGCAAATCGTCTTTCAGAAAATCGTGATAACTTCAAAAATGCCCCTCTTCCTATTGATGATGAAGAAGTAAGTCGTTTCCCATATGGTTATGGTGCTTTAAGCCAGGATGTGCTATTCTACTCTTTCCTTTCGGCATATACTGGCGTTTCGCCAGAAAAGGTTAAGCTAACACAGTTCCCGCTTATTCCAATGCCCAACTGGCAAATTACCTACGATGGCCTGTCAAAGTTAAAACCCTTTCGTAAAATACTTCGTAACTTTACAATTCGACATGGATATCGCTCAACCTTCTCAATTGGAGCTTTTGCATCCAATCTCGATTACAATCCAGGCGACGACGGCTTAAGCTACATTGAGGATCTGAATAGAAACTATTTGCCTGAGCTTGAAATATCAAACATCTCGGTTAACGAGCAATTCAATCCTCTTTTTAGCCTCGATGCAACATGGAATAACAGCCTTACGAACAGAATCGAAGTACGTAATTCAAGAACCATTGCCATGAGTTTTGCCAACAACCAGGTTAGTGAGAACAAAAACTGGGAATTCATTGTTGGAAGCGGATATAGATTCGAAAATCTTCCACTTATCTTTGGTTCAGCAACCGGTGGTAGTCGAACACTCAAGAGCGATTTGCGCGTAAATGTCGATTTTAGCCTACGCAAAAACTATACTATTCTCCGTAAAATTGTTGAGAACACCAATACCCATTCGGCTGGCCAAAATATCCTATCCATAAAAACATCGGCAGAGTATGTGGTTAGCGATCAGGTAACCATCAGATTGTTCTTCGATAGGGTAGTAAATACTCCCTTGGTTTCAAATTCATACGCCACGGCCAATACTAGCTTTGGGTTTAGCTTAAGGTTTACGATGATTCAATAAACTTTACAGTAACTTTTTGCTGATACGATTTGTTTGATTTTGCTAAAAAATAATGTATTTTTGAAACCTAAATTTAAATCTTATTAATTAAATACTAAATACTATGAATATTCCAGAAAATCTTAAGTACACAAAGGATCACGAGTGGGTAAGGGTTGAAGGCAACGAGGTTGTTGTTGGCATTACTGATTTTGCTCAAGATCAGCTTGGTGATGTGGTTTTTGTTGAAATTGAGACCGAAGGCGAAACCCTTGACAAAGAAGAAGTTTTTGGTACAATCGAAGCCGTAAAAACCGTATCGGATGTGTTTATGCCCGTATCGGGCAAAGTGACTGCATTTAACGAGAAGTTAGCCGACACACCCGAGATTATGAACAAAGACCCCTATGGTGATGGTTGGATGATACGCATTGAGATGAGCAATACTGACGAGTTAAAAGAACTAATCACTGCTAAAGAATACGAAGAAATAGCAAAAGCATAATTTGCTCCAACTAAATAAAAAGACCCAAGAGATTAAGTTATATTTCTACTTATTCCCTTGGGTTTTCTATTACTTATGAATGAGGCTTTATCACCAATCTAATTACAATATATTCCAACCTTGGGCAATAAGAGCAACCTCTTCTCCTTGCGGAGGAACTAGCATTGCCCCCGTAGAACTCTCCGTGATATGCCCAATTATTTTAGCTCCGTCCATGGCAGCAATAATATCATGCTTATCAATGGGCACGGTAAACAGTAATTCGTAATCCTCTCCACCGTTAAGTGCAGCTACCAGAGGATCTATATTCAACTCTGCTGCCATTTTGTGCGTAACCTGGTCTATGGGAATATTCTCAAGGTATATCCTGCAACCAACCCCAGAACTTTTGCATATGTGAAGCATTTCACTAGATAGACCATCAGAAATATCAATCATTGAGGTTGGAACTATTGCTGCAGCCTCAAGTAAATCTATAAGTTGCTTTCGCGCCTCGGGCTTTAGGAATCGCTCTAGGATATAATCGTACCCTTCTAACTTAGGCTGCAGTTCAGGGTTACCGCTAAAAACCTTTTTTTCGCGCTCAAGCAATTGAAGCCCCATATATGCAGATCCTAAATCGCCTGTAACACAAATTAAATCGTTTACCTTAGCACCACTTCTGTAGGTAATTAAATCCTTATTTGCCAAACCTATTGCCGTAACGCTAAGCGTTAATCCAGTTAGTGAAGAAGTGGTGTCGCCTCCAACCAAATCAACCCCATGAAGCTCGCAGGCCAATAGCATTCCTGCATATAACTCCTGCAAATCCTCAACACAAAAACGTTTAGAAACTCCTATGGATGTTGTTACCTGCGTTGGGCGCGCATTCATGGCATACACATCGCTCAGGTTAACCATTATAGCCTTATACCCTAAATGTTTAAGTGGATGATAGATTAAGTCGAAATGTATCCCCTCAAGCAAATAATCAGTTGTAACCACCACCTGCTTCCCCAAGGGATCAATAACAGCAGCATCGTCGCCAACGCCCTTTACTGTACTGCTATTGGTAAGTTTAATATCTTGGGTTAGAACATCAATCAATTTAAACTCTCCCAATTCGTGAAGTTCTGTCCTAGTTTTTTGGTCGCTCATCCTTTAAAATTTTATTCAATAACAAAGATAGGGTATCTTTTTAAAGCTGAACAAAATTCTATTGATTGACGTTGAAACTATGCTTAAATTTGGAAAAGAAAACAACAACATTAAGCCAAACACTATGTCAAACTTTAAGTATGTTTTAAACCTCGATCAAATTGAGCCACTCATTGAGCAAAAGGGCTACTGTTATGCTTCTGATATGGTTACCGTTGATGGGCATAAAGTTGGATACATGCATCGAGAACCGCGTGAGGACGAAGATGATAGCGGATGGCGTTTCTATTCGGGCTTAGAAACAGACGAATACGTAGATAACGAGCATCATTTTATGATGTTCGACATTAACTACATTGCCAATATTGACCCCGCTATTATACCATACCTTAAAATGCGGACTGGCGCCGAGCTGGAAAGAGATGCTGATGCAGACACCTTTAGTAGGGTTGAGGAGGGATTTTAAGCCCCTCCCTTAAAGCAATTGCTAACTACTTGGTTTAATGTGATTTATTTTTTAGTTCAAAACCACCTATTACTCCACTCAAAGTATTGTGCAATAGCATAAAAACCCATTTGCATATCAATTCTCTTTTTTTTACCTTTGTGCGCTTAAACAAACGCCAACCAACGGCCTTTGTTGCTGTATATCAATAGATTAAAAACAATCCGTCTTTTAAAAGATTATTATAATGAACGTTACACACGAAAACAACGATGCGCTAATTGCAACGCTAACCGTTAAGGTAGATGAAGCCGATTACACCCCAAAAGTAGAGCAAAGCCTTAAGAATGCACGCAAACAAGCGGTGATTAAAGGATTTAGGCCTGGCCATGCACCTGCTTCACTAATTAATAAAATGTACCGCAAATCGGCCATAGTTGACGAAGTAAATAAACTAGTGTCTGAGGGCATTTCAAACTATATTTTTGAGGAAAAAATCAATATTCTGGGCGAACCACTCCCCTCCGAAAAGCAAGAGAGCATAGATTGGGATGCGCAAAAGGACTTTGAGTTCCTTTTTGATATAGCCCTTGCCCCTGAGTTTGAAACTAAGCTTAGCAAACGCGACAAGGCTCCGTATTACATCATTAAGGTTGATGATAAAATGCGCGATAGCTATATCGAAAGCATTAGCGGTAGGCATGGTAGCTACCAACCTGCCGAGAAAGCCGATGATGACAGCCTGCTAAATGCTACCCTAACAGAGCTTAACGCTGATGAATCGCCAAAGGAGGATGGGCACACCGTTGAAGATGGATTAGTATCAATAGCACTCGTAGCCGACGAAGCGGAAAAGGCTAAATTCATTGGAGCAAAAGTTGGCGATGTAATGGTACTAGATGTAATCAAAGCTTTCCCTAACGAAACTGATAGAGCAGCACTTCTGAGCACAGATAAAGAAAACCTTGCCAACTTCGAGCCTCTTTTCCAAGCCACCGTAACCGAAGTTAAGCACTACGTTAAGGCTGAGGTTAACCAAGAGCTGTTCGATAAAA
Organism: uncultured Bacteroidales bacterium; assembly: GCA_937915475.1. Classification (GTDB taxonomy): domain Bacteria; phylum Bacteroidota; class Bacteroidia; order Bacteroidales; family Tenuifilaceae; genus Perlabentimonas. Next base: position 262 of record CALGIR010000066.1, on the reverse strand, counting down.
TCTATGGCGAGGCCGTGGTTACCTCTCTAGAGGAATTTCACAGTAAGGTTGATGAGGATATAAAAGCAAACCTTAAGGGCGATAGCGAGCGCAAATTCTACATTGATGTGCGCGATAAGCTCTTCGTTTCTTTGGTTAAACTGCTCCTTCGCCTTTTCCTCGTGGCAAAACACCTTAACCACCTTTTGCCCATTGATCATCTCCTCAATAAAGCCGTTCACATCGCCCAAAGCGCTTTGCTGCTTGATGAAGTGGGTACGGC
>CALGIR010000065.1 GCA_937915475.1 uncultured Bacteroidales bacterium | reverse complement strand
AGCTCTAGCGAATTGCCTCCAAGGCTATCTGCCAAAAGGATTTCTGTTTCGAAGGGTAGTCCAATAAGCTGGCATAGCGCCATTTGCGATAGTTTTAACCCGTTGGTTGCCTTAAATAGGTTTAGCTGTGCCTCGTTGGTTTTTACATCAACCCTAAGAATATCATTTTTAATAATAATACCCTCGTTGTAAAGTCCCTCCAGGTCTATTTTAAGCTTAGAGAGTAGGTTAATGTAATTCTCAAGCATTTTCACCTTTTCCTGAACAGAAATAACTCTCCAGTAGTTCTCCTCAACACTGTACATTAGCTCGTTTTGCTCGTGTGTGAGCTTTAGCTCTGCTATTTTATTGTTTAACTTACTTATTCGGTATAGCTCACGGATTTTACCTCCCATATAAATTGGTTGGGTGAGGTTTGCTCCCGCCATAAAAAGGTTTTTGTTTCCTATTTCAAATTGATTTTGAGGAAGCCAAGTATAATTTTGGAATACTGGATTTCCGTCCTTATCGTGAAGCATACCACCGCTAATGGGGTTAAAGACAAATGTATTTGCAGGGTCGAGGTTTGGGTCAAATTGCCCTGTTTCGGGATTAATTGAGCTGAATGGTACTACGGGCACTAGTGCATCGCCGCTAAGGAGGCTTAACTTTCTGTTAGAACGATTATAAAGCCCGTTAGCGCTAATGTTTGGGAAGAAGTTTGTACGAGCCGACAGCGAAAGAGCCTCGCTTGTACCAATGTCTTCCCTTGCGATTCTGATTTTAAAATTTTGTTCAAGTGCCAGACTTTTGCAGTCGGCCAACGATAGAGTCTGTTGTCCAAAACCTTGAATACAGAATCCCGTAATAAATATTGTGAGTAAGATTTGCCTCATGGATTTAAGCTTTTCTGATTACAAGTCCGTAAAAAAGGATATCGAGCATATCATCAATAATGGTAAGCAAATTATGGGCTTTGGGGCTTTTGATAAAAAGAGGAAACTCAAGCCCCTTCATTGCGGTAAAAAGGGCAATTGACGACAGTTCAATATCCTTTATTTTAAACTGACCATTTTCCATTCCCTCCTTTAAAAGCATTTTTATAATGATAAGCTCTTCGGTATCGTATTTGGCGCGCAGTTTTTCAATTAGGTCGAGGTTACTTACGTCATTATCATTTATAAACGTGTGGTAATTTGACATTACCTTAACGGACAGCATACGCGTTTCAACATAAGCCCTTATCTTTTCTATGGTGTCCATTTCGCTGGCCATTATTTCCTCTATCTTAGCCCTAAGAGAATCTGCCTCCTTTTCAACAACCGCTTTAAAAATATCCTCCTTACTGTTAAAATAGTAGTAAATAGAACTTTTTCCCTTTCGGAGCGCTTGGGCAATATCATCCACAGTTGTTTTTTTAAACCCAAACTTAGCAAATACACCAGCGGCACTTTTCACAATGTCGTTGCGCATATTGATGCGTGAATCGAGCTCCTTACTTTTATCTTTTCTCATATATTCGACCATTCTACTATTATGGTCCAAAAGTACAACCTTTGAATAAAACAAACAAAAAACTACTCGACTAATTGTGTTAAATAGTCGAAAAACGGCATTTTAGGCGATAATAAAACCAATAGACGAGAAAAAAGGGCAAAAAAAACAGCCCTAATAGGCTGTTTTTTTAAACTATTTCCATAAGGAATTTCCCCCTTAAAGTATTGTGCAACTTCTGTTACTTAATCACACCCATTTCTTTACCTACCTTAGTAAAGGCAGCAATACATTTGTCGAGATGCTCCCTAGTATGTGCAGCTGAAATTTGAACCCTGATACGAGCTTGGTCTTTGGGCACTACTGGATAGTAAAAGCCAATAACATAAATGCCCTCATCGAGTAATTTAGCAGCCATTTTCTGCGAAAGTTTAGCATCATAAAGCATAACGGCAGCAATAGCACTCTTGGTTGGTTTTATGTCGAAACCAGCTTGTTTCATTTTCTCAGTATAATAAGCTGTATTCTCATGCAAGCGATCCTGCAAATCGTTGGTTTCTGTCATCATATCAAACATCTTGATACCTGCAGCAGCCACCATTGGAGGAATTGAATTCGAGAATAGGTAAGGACGTGAGCGTTGACGCAACATCTCAATAATCTCCTTTTTCCCGGTAGTAAACCCGCCAATTGCACCACCAAAGGCTTTACCTAATGTCCCTGTGATAATTTCAATTTTCCCGCGAAGGTTAAATAATTCGGTAACCCCACGGCCTGTTTCGCCTACAACGCCAGCAGAGTGACATTCGTCAATCATAACCATTGCATCGTATTTCTCGGCCAGTTGATAAATTTTATCCATAGGAGCCACGTTGCCGTCCATGGAGAAAACACCGTCGGTCACAATAAGTCTAAAACGCTGCGCTTGAGCCTTTTTCAATTGCTCTTCAAGATCCGCCATGTCACTATTCTTGTAACGATAACGTTGGGCTTTACACAAACGTACACCGTCGATAATGGAAGCATGGTTAAGTGTATCGGATAAAATAGCATCCTCTTCGCCAAGGAGTGGCTCAAAAAGGCCAGCATTGGCATCGAAGCAAGCTGCATACAGAATAGTATCCTCGGTGCCAAAAAACTCGGCAATTTTAGCTTCTAATTCCTTATGTATATCCTGAGTTCCGCAAATAAAACGCACTGATGAAAGGCCATACCCATGAGAGTCGAGCGCATCTTTGGCGGCAGCAATCAGTTGGGGGTTGTTAGATAGGCCGAGATAATTATTGGCGCAAAAGTTAAGCACCTCGGCACCACTTTTTACTTTAATTTCGGCTCCTTGTGGGGTAACAATTACCCTCTCCTCTTTATAAAGGCCGGCTTCTCTTATGTCGGTCAGTTCTTTTTTTAAATGAGTTTGAATGCGATTGTACATAACTATAATTTTAAAAGGTTAATATGTATTGTGCTTCAAATAATAATATAGCAAAGATATTAACTTTGATATTGAAGAACGATTTTTTTGAAAATAATTATAGGTATAAAAATTATAATTGTAGCAAAAAAACTAAGACACAGAACACCTAAAAACTTTACGTAAATTCGGCTTTAAGTATCTCCCTTTTTGAGTCCTCATGTAACACAATCTACCCTGACTAATACTGATAAATAATATGGATCGGTAAATACGGGTAAACTTTAAGAAAATTTTACCGAAAAAGCCGTATAACTTACCGTTTTATTCATGTCCTTTTGTTCTTTAAGCACCATTAACCTCATTTCGCAATTCTCCAAAATATTGTATATTTGCGCAACTTGTTGTTAACCTTTTTACGAACAGTTAAAATCTCAAAAAACTCCCATGAAAAATATTTTGGTTATTGGCTCCGTAGGTCAGATTGGTTCTGAACTTACCCTCGAATTACGCAAAAGATATGGCAATAGCAATGTGGTTGCTGGTTTTCGTTCAACTAAGCCAACCAGCGAATTGCTCGAATCGGGACCCTCAGAAGTGGTTGATGCCACCAATGCTCAACTAATTGCCGATGTGGTGAAAAAATACAAAATTGACACCATTTATAACCTAGCCGCCATTCTTTCGGCAGTTGGCGAGAGCAAGCCACAGGTTGCTTGGAATATTGGTATTGGTGGTTTAATGAACTGCCTTGAAGTGGCTCGTGAGTTTGGTTGCGCCGTTTCTACCCCTAGTTCCATTGGTGCGTTTGGTGGCGGAACCCCACTCGACAATACCCCACAGGATACCATTATGCGCCCACAAACCATGTATGGAGTTTCGAAAGTAGCTGGCGAACTGCTAAGCGATTACTACTACAAACGTTTTGGCGTTGACACCCGTTCGGTACGCTACCCTGGAATTATTTCAAACGTTACCCTGCCTGGTGGTGGTACAACCGATTACGCCGTAGAAATTTTCTACGCTGCCGTAAAAACTGGTAAATTCACCTGCCCACTTGCAGCAGGCACCTTTCTCGATATGATGTACATGCCCGATGCCGTTAAAGCTGGCATTGACCTAATGGAAGCTGACCCTGACAAGTTAAAGCATCGCAACTCTTTCAACATCACAGCAATGAGTTTCGACCCCGAGATTATTTCTGCCGAAATAAAGAAACACTTACCCAATTTTAAGATGGACTACGATGTTGAACCTATGAAACAGGGTATTGCAGACTCGTGGCCAAACAATATGGACGACAGTGCTGCCCGCCAAGAATGGGGTTGGAAGCCTGAGTGGAACCTTAAAAAAATGACAGACGACATGCTTAAGGTTATTGCCGAGAAGCATGCTAAAGGGCTGATATAATCAGCAATAAATTACTAGGGGGAGGCTTGTTGCCTCCCTTTTTTTTACTACCCAATAATTAACGTCTTAATGGAGTTGCACTAAGCTAATTGGTTAACTGTAAACTTTTGTAACTTGCTTTGTATCTTGTTAAACCCGTTTACTAGTTGGCGGTAATTCTAAGTCAAAACCTAGAAAATCTGAACAATTGAATAATATTTGAAATCAACAAACTATGGGAATTACTCAAAGTGAATATGACTTTTTAATGAGCCAAGAAAAGGTTTTTGTTGATTCATCTACGCCAATTAAACTTGGTCCCGCACCAATTCATTGGACTAGACAAATAAATTCATTGTCAAGTAAAGATATTTTACTCGTAGATTTTTATAGGGGGAGTATTGAAATTTCAAAATATACTATAAACAAGCGCTACAGACAAACCATTATAATGCTTCGTTATGACAATGGTGGTAGACACACAAACCCTGATGGAGAAAAATTTGAAGGTCCACATATTCACCTTTACAAAGAAGGTTTTAATGATAAATTTGCATACCCAGTTTCTGTTATTGGAATAGAAGAAACAGACTCACAGACTCAATGGAAAGAGTATTCACTAAAATAATGTATTTTTGTAACATCAAAAGAGTACCAACTATTGAAATACCAATGTTTTAAAGATGGAATGTCAACAAGTTATTACCGAGTATCTAAGGTGGATTAAGGACAACACTATAGTCAAAAGCGTTGAGGAAGGTAAAATTTGTTCAATTTCTACCCCTTTTCTTGACAGACATAATGACCATCTTGATATTTATTTAATCAAAACTGAAAACTCTCTAAAATTAACTGATAATGGTTATACTATCTCTGATTTAAGAATGTCAGGTTTTGAGATTAACACACCAAAAAGAGATAGTATTTTAAAAATCGCATTAAATGGGTTTGGAGTAAAAGTAGGTAATAGTGACGAACTCTTTGTAGATGCTACAAATAATAATATTGGTCAAAAGAAGCATTATCTATTACAAGCAATATTAGCAGTAAATGATATGTTTAATCTTGCACAAGAGACTGTTTATTCATTATTTAAAGAAGATGTTGAACTTTTTTTTAGAAGCAGTGGAATAATCTTTTCAAAAGATTTAAAATTAACAGGTAAAAGTGGATTTGACCATAATATTGATTTTTTAATACCTCAATCAAAAAATAAGCCAGAGCGTTTAATTAAAACAATTAATAATGCTAAAAAGGATACTGTACTATCCTCGATAATGGCATTCAATGACATCAATCAATTGAGAGAAACTAAAACACAAAACTATGTTGTATATAATGACATAGAAAAAGAAGTTTCAAAAGATATAATTTATGCATTAGAGAATTATGGGGTAAAAAATATTCCTTGGAGCAAGAAAGAACTTTGTCATTCAGAATTCACGCTGAATTAATAATCGAGAAAAATAACCGCTTCGAAAAAGGGATGTAACTAATTTGGATTAAATGAGTTAGGCAGGTGGGTTGATGTGCATGAAACTTTTTAACGTAGGATATATAACTTGCTTCGCTCGGCGGGGCACAAACATTCCGCCACCCTTAAGTAAAATTAAACCTCAAACAAATTAAAAAATCATGCTAAGAAAATTATTTTTGTTAGTTGTACTGACAGCTATTTCAATTGGTGTTTTTTCCCAATCGTTGCTCTACAAGGTTACTGGCGATAAAACTGAGCATCCAGTATATATTTACGGAACGATACACGCCCTGCCTCAGGCCGATTTTTTTGTTGATGCAGCCGTGACTGAGAAATTTGCAGAAACTAATATGCTTGTTTTAGAGGTTGATATGTCTAGCCCCACAATGGCTCTGGAAGTACAGACCGCTATGATGATGAAGGATAATAGCATTGACAAGCTAATTACCCCAGAGGAATACCAACGGCTAGGCAAATTCTTTGCCGATTCGCTTCAAATGCCTATAGAGATACTAAAACAAATAAAGCCCTTAATGCTATCGTCATTTTTAATACAAAAGGTTGTTGGAGCTCAGGCAGCATCGTACGAGGGATACTTTATGCAGGAGGCTATGACTCAACAGAAACCCATGGGCGGCCTAGAAACTGTGGGCGAGCAAATTGGCTATATGGATTTGATTCCGCTAGAGAAGCAGACCCAAATGCTTATGGAGAGTATAGACGACTTTAATAAGTCTAAAACAGAGTTCAAAATGCTTGTTGAAATCTATAAAAGCCGAGATGCTGAGAAGGTTTATAAAGTTATGATGGAAAGCAGTGAGGAGTTTAAGCAGTTTGGCGAGTTTCTGATTGATAAGCGTAACGAGAACTGGATTCCTAAAATAGTTGAACTGGGTAATGCTCAGGTAACCTTTGTTGCTGTTGGCTGCGGTCATTTAGGTGGCGAAAAAGGAGTGCTAAATCTACTGCGAAAAGAAGGTTTTAGTGTAGAGATGGTGGAGTAGTTGGGTGTACTTTATCATACATGTTAAGTTAACAAGAAGAGTGTTTTTTGTAAGATTGTTTGGTGTTAATTCTGAAAAGTAAATCACTCGTCTCTGGTTAAAAAACAGATTTTGTCATAAACGATTCGTGTTGCG
>CALGIR010000064.1 GCA_937915475.1 uncultured Bacteroidales bacterium | reverse complement strand
AAGTTTGTATAACCATCTGTAACAATTGTCCGATTAATAGGGGGCTAGACCACTGAACTGATAAGATTTAATACAACTCCAATTATAATTTTCTTCATAATTATTTATATTTATACCATAAATAGTTTACTATATTATATTTATCTTTTATGGGACGAATTTCTTTGTCTCCAATTCCACATTCTAAAACTATAGGCAATTTGATTTCATCACCTCCTATTTCAAAATCTGTTTCTTCATCAGTCCTTTCATTAAAACTTTCTGGCATAATTAAAACCACATGTCCATGCCCAGCACTGTTCTTTTTAACCCCAATAATTATGCCCCCATTATTTGCTTGCTTTTGGAGCTCACCAAAATCAGGGTAATTACATTCTTCTGCATTTGCTATGGATGCGAATTTAGAGAGCCTGCCATTATCTAAATCATCATACATTTTATTGGCCTGGCCTTCCCAAGTAACCTCACCGGATAAAATGTTCTCAGGGGCTGTATGGCAAGTGTTATTAACCACACTATCATAAAATAGTGGTGCCCCCCAATTACCAAATGTTTTTTCAGGAAACAAAATAGGGTCATTTTTATACAAATATACTGCCGCCCTAACACCTATATTGCAAGCCATCCCATTTCCAGTAATAGAAAAAGCACAAACCATTGCGGAATCAGCAGCTTCGAAGAATGGTTTTAAATCTGTCCAAACATATATTCAAATAAAATTTCAATCTCTTTTGAGGTTTTTGTTTGAATTTTAAGATAAACATCAAACTCTTCAAATTCTATTTTGTGTCTGTATAGACCATCACTCAAGCTATCGGGACCATGCACATCCTCTTTTAAAGGGAATATTTTATGTTGCCCACTATAGAGCTTTTGCGAAATATATAGCGGTATTTGCTGTTCGTTTACTGTTACTGTTGCAGAATAGCTGGGATTAGTTGCATCTTTGTAAAAATCGGAAATGTCAATATTCTCAGCATTCGTTTCATTTGCTTCCTTAATCTTTTCAATTAAATTTTGTGCAACATTTATGGTCGCCCCCTCCTCACTATCCTCCCACAGGTACCACCCGCCCTCGGGGTCATGTATAAAGTCCCACTGGTACTTGAGCAGCTCGGCGCCGGTTGAATAGTCCATTAGGTTTTGGGTTTTGCCCTCGGGCAAATATACCCTTGACTCATAAAGCGAAAGTAGTAATTTTTCTTAACTTGGTTATTACACGAGGAGTGTTATGCGGAGGTGGAGTTCCTTCTCTAGTTGTTTATTACACAGATTACAAACCTGTTTTGCTAAAAACGGAAGTTGGCAATAATATCATCTTTTTACCATAACCGAGAAGATGAGCATAAAAGATTAACCCACAAGCCTCTCACCATAAACTTGCGTAAATAGCCATGATTAACCCCAAATAATTTTTAACTTGCCCAAAAATCCAAGGCATAGTATTTGAGAACCACTTGTGCAAAACTATAAACAACATACCCTATGAAGAAATTTTTACCTATTTTACTCCTTGTTATTGCCATTATTTTTAGCGGGTGCGCATCGAAACGCATGGCTAAGCGCGGGCTTAAATTTGAAGAGGCTGGCATGTACGAAATGGCCGCTGATTTTTTTTACAAATCGATGACCGCCAACCCCAAAAATGTGGATGCAGCCGTAGGCCTTAAAAGAAACGGACAGCGTGTGATGGACGAAAAATCGCTGCAGGTACATAAGGCATACTTTGATGGCAACGATAAACAAACAGTTTACTCCTTTCTCGATACCAAATCCTATTTAGGCAAGGTTAACCGACTGGGCATTAAGCTATACCTATCGGAAACAACGCAGAGTTACTACGATGAGGCTAGGCCGCGCTATCTGCAATCGCTTTACAACGAAGCGCGCATACTGCTTGATGAGGAAAAATTTAGAGAATCGGAGGGGAAATTTGCTGAGATTAAACGCATCGACCCAAGCTACCAAGGCATCGATGAGCACATGAGGATGGCCGTTGCAGAACCGATATACCGCGAGGGCTATTCGTACTTGGAAAGCGGGTTTAACCGTAAGGCCTACCATAGCTTTAGCAACATTATTGCCAACCAGGGCACATATAAAGATGCTAAGGAACTGCGCGACGAGGCATTATCCAAAGCGTTAATCACCATATCAATAGGAGATATAAAAAACCATACCCGATCTGACAAGGCCAACTTGCTTGTTGAGAGCACCGTTGTAAGCGCCATAAATGATTTGGGCAACCCATTCGTGAAAATTGTTGATACAAAGAACACAGATAGATTTGTAGAACAACAGGTTCGCGGTGTTTCAATGGGCTCAGATTTAAAAGTGGGCCAAATACTAGCCGCCAAAGCAGTTCTCAACGGTAGTGTGCTAAAGCATAATCTGGTAACCGGAAGAGTTCAAAAATCGGAACAGAGAGGTTATCTAAAAGAAATTGTAACCGTTAAGGATAAAGTTACAGATGAGGAAACGAAGGAAACCCGTTACACCAAAGTAACCTACGAAATAATTAGCGCCAGAAACGAGGCAAGCATTTCATTTCAGTATCAACTCACATCCATCGAAACAGGAGCCGTACTGGTTACCGATGCCATTAACCATTCGAAAACCGATAGGGTTAGCTTTGCTAACTTTAGTGGCGACCACAAAAAACTTGTCCCCGGAAATTGGGAAAGCGCTACAAAAGATTCGCCCAAGGATAGGATTGACGATAACCACTCGGCAATAAGTAACCTTCGGAATAAGCTCAACGCCAAAAGAACCATCAAATCGGCTCAGGCGCTTCAGACCGAAATGCTTGACGAGGTTGGACAAAGGGTAGCCCAAAAAATAGATGTCTATAATCCAGAGGAGTAAAACGTTTAAAACAGCATATCAATGAGAACGAAAGCACTGGTAATACTCACTATTAGCGTTTTACTAAGCGCCTGTGGGGGTTCAAAAAAGGTTCAGGGTCCACCTCCACCCGACTGGGTTCCCAACCGACCAACATCGCAGCTATACTACTACGGTGTTGGTGCAGCACGTAAAACACTGGATGTAAGTCAGTACCAGCAAGCTGCAAGGCAAAATGCGCTGGCCGATATGGCCAACGAAATCTCGATTAACATCTCATCAAACTCAGTAATTCACGCTTTCGAGTCGAACCTTAACTTTACTGAAGATTTTAGCTCAACCATCAGGGCACAAACACAGCAAGATTTGGAAGGGTACGAGCAGGTAGATTCGTGGGATGATGTTAATAACTACTGGGTTTACTACCGTTTATCTAAAGCACAATATCAACAACTAAAGGATAAGCGAAAAAACGATGCTATAACCCGCTCACTCGATTTTTTTACCAGCGGCATCAATGCCCGCGAAGGGGGCGATGTTAGGCTCGGCCTTGTACAAATGGTTAAGGCCCTTGAACCCATTAAACCCTACTTTAGCGAATCGCTACCCGTTGATATTAATGGCACTGAAGTTTATCTGGGTAATGAGATTTTTAAGGAGATAAGCAATACGCTGGCGCAAATTACCATTGCTCCTGTTAAGAATAATATCAACATAAAAACTGGGCAATCAATCGCTTCGTCAATGCTGACTTTTAGGGCATTTTTCAGGGGCTCCTCTCCCATTGCCAGCTTACCGCTGGGGGTTGAATACTCCGAGAAGCCTCTACGCAACAATAGGCAGCGGACCAACTCCGCCGGTAATGCCTCTTTTGATATTGATGTAGTACGTTCAAAAAAATCATTCGAGAGTTTTTCCGCAAAGGTCGATCTAAACGATATTCTTACCGAAGCAGGGACAGAGCAGCTGACCCGTAGACTTTTAACCCGTTTCAACCTACCGAAAGGTACCATACGGATAAACATCGAGAAGCCCGTAATCTATATCATCTCAAGCGAAACAAACCTTGGCGAAGCCATAAAGCCAGGGTATATTGAGCAAAGCATAATTAAAAAGGCTATTGAAATGGGGTATCTGGTTAAAAACACACCTGATGAAGCCGACTACATTGTTAGGATAGTTGCAGCTGCTAGCAGCAAAGGACAGGCTGGCCAGTACAAGGTAGCTTGCTTGGGAGGAACGTTAAGCCTAGAGACAAGGAATGGGAATCAACTTTACCATAAACCCCTTGATGGTTTTGAAGGACGACACTTTGAGATGAAACAGGCAGGCGAGATGGCTTTTAAAGATGCCAAGCGTAGGGTTGAAATCTCGTACTTTAGAGAGATGCACGAGGCGATAAACCGATTATAGCCAATCTGTACATATATTGAGGGCAAAAAGTATGACGTACCCATTTTTTTGCCCTTGTGTTTTTGTATCAAACTTTTGGCCTTGTGTTTAATAGCATATATTGATTTTCAGTAGGTTGTTTGCAATACATCTCACAATTTTATACTAACTTTACGTCATAATTTATAGTCTGTTTAATCAATATAAACCCGAATACAATGAAGCAATTCGCATTATCTGTGCTTGCCTTACTTGTAGTTTCATTAAGCCTCTTTGCTCAGGAAGTAGGTGCTGATAATGAACAAAAAAAGGAAACCATTGAATTTGATACAACAGTATATGACTACGGTGAAATTGATTATGCCAGCGATGGGGTGTGCGTATTTACATTTACTAACACTGGCAATGAGCCCATTGTAATTAGCAGCGTACGAGCATCGTGTGGCTGTACCGTTCCCAGCTGGACCAAGGATCCCATTAAACCCAAGGAGAAAGGTGAAGTTAAGATGAAGTACAACACGTACATCCCTGGTGCTTTTAACAAGAGCATTACAGTCTTGTCAAATGGTAATCCATCGCGTGTCATACTTAGAGCAAAAGGGCTGGTAAAAAAGAACGAACAGCAACACACAATTAGGTAAATCGACGTATACCATTTATCACCCTGAAATTCTGAATCGAATATTGACAAGTTTTATCTTTTTTTTTAATACTCATAATTTAGTTAATTTTGAACGCTTAAAAACATAAAAACTTTACAAAATGATTATAGGAATACCTAAGGAAATAATGCACGGAGAAAAACGTGTATCTGCCATTCCCGAAACCGTTAAAAAAATGGTTGATGGCGGTGCAAAAGTACTGTTCGAAGAAGGAGCCGGTGTTGGCTCGCACTATGCAGATGAGGCTTACAAAGAAGCTGGAGCAGAAATTGTAGCAAACGTTGAGGATATTTATACTCAATCGGATGTTATACTGAAAGTGAAAGAGCCCCAATTTAATGCTGAGAAAAACAAGCATGAAATTGATATGATGCACAAGGACCAGTACTTAATTACTTTTATCCACCCAGCCTCTCCCCCAAACCACCAAATGGTAAAACACATGGCAGAAAAGGGGATTATTGGACTTACATTAGACGGTATACCACGTATTAGCAGGGCACAGTCTATGGACGCGCTATCCTCAATGAGTTCTTGCGCAGGCTACAAGGGTATGATAATGGCTGTTAACGACATAAGCAAATTTATGCCTTTTGTTACCAGTGCAGTTGGTAGAATGAGACCTGCAACCGTTCTGGTTATTGGAACTGGCGTTGCGGGTCTTCGCGCAATTGCAACAGCCAAAGGCCTAGGTGCATCAGTTTTTTCTGCCGATATTCGTCCTGAGGCCAATAAAAATGCTGAATCGTTGGGAGCAACCATCGTTGAGACTGGCGTACCAGAAGAAATTGCAGTAAGTGCAGATGGTAAGCACGCCAATAAACTTCCAGAAAAATGGCTTGAAATAGAACGTGAAAACCTTAAAGAGACCATTCTAAAGGCTGATATCATATTCTGTTCTGCCCTAATTCTAGGTAAAGTCGCCCCTATTTTGGTTACAGAGGCAATGGTGAAAGAAATGCAGTCTGGTAGTTGCATCGTAGATATTTCTATTGACCAAGGAGGAAATTGCGACATTACAACCCCAGGTGAGGTTGAGGTAAAACACGATGTTACCATACAAGGAATAAAAAATATTCCAGGTATGCTATCAACTAGCTCAACCATTATGTTCTCTAAAAACATCTATAACCTGCTAGAATTCTTAATTAAAGATGGAGAAATAAAATTGGATGAATCCGATGAGATTGTTTCTTCAATTCTAGTTACCAAAGATGGCAATATTGTTCATAAAGGAACTTTAGAGGCCATGGGCTTAAATTAAATAGAGAAATACACTTTTTTAACTAGAGAGTAGTGATATGACACTAATACAGTATATATTAATAGGCGTTTTTTTAGTTGCAACAATTGTTGGTTACAAGCTAATCAATAACGTGCCCAGCCGTTTACACACGCCATTAATGTCAGGAATGAACGCCTTGTCGGGGATTACAATTCTTGGGGCACTAATTGCCACGGGTAAAGGTCAGGACGCCAGTTTAGCTGTTAAATATATTTTTGGGAGCCTGGCAATTATTTTAGCCATGATTAATGTGGCAGGTGGTTTTTCTGTAACTAACCGAATGCTGAAGATGTTTTCTAAGAAGAGCGGCAAATAGACCACCACTGCATAGTTTTTTTAAAAAATAAAATTTTAAAATGAATAGCTTTATACTATTGAATTCATCCGTGGTTAGCCTATTACCAGACAGTATTTATTTTGGCCTATGCGGTGTTCTATCCATAGCTGTGCTATTTGGGATTCACCTCATGAGCAAGGTAGAAAGCGCTAAGTTGGGTAATCGAATCAGCGCGTTGGCGGTTGCCCTTGGAGTGGTTATCACCATACTAAACTATAATATTTTGCCTCAATGGCTTATTTATATAGGTATGGCTATTGGGTTAATTATTGGCTTGGTAATGGCTTCTAGGGTTAAAATGATTCAGATGCCACAAATGGTTGCTCTTCTAAATGGTGTTGGAGGTGCAGCATCGGCAGTTGTGGCTTCGCTTGCATTTATTTACCCAGACCAAGCAGTCACTACATTTGGTAACGTTACAGCAATACTTGCCGTAGCCATTGGAAGCATAACCCTTTTGGGAAGTTTGGTTGCCGCTGGAAAGTTGCATAGTGTTCTAACTCAAAAACCTGTAATAATACGAGGTCACCAAACTATTTCAACAACCCTGTTAGTTTTATCGGCAATCCTGGTTGCTTTGAGTGGGTTCTCTGGGATTATCCCTGCAACGCCATTGTTGATTGCAATTTTAGTTGTGTCTTCCGCATTCGGAGTTGTTTTCTCAATCCGAGTAGGTGGTGCCGATATGCCCATTACCATTTCACTACTAAACAGCCTTAGCGGTATTGCTGCTGCTGTTGCAGGTTTTGCTATTGGTGATATGCTACTGGTTTCCATTGGTGGTATTGTGGGTGCATCGGGGCTTTTCCTCACTCAGATTATGTGCCGCGCAATGAACCGAAGCCTAATGGATATCCTTTTAGGAAGAACTACGGCTGCTGGTAAAAAAACAAAAACTGCACCAGTTATCAAAGAAGATAACGCATCTGCGGAAGAGCTAGACTACGTTGAGGCAATTAGAAACGCCAAAACGGCTATTATAGTTCCTGGTTATGGAATGGCACTTGCCCAAGCACAGCACTTGGTAAATAATCTGGCTAAACAGATGAAGAGCAATGGCACCACTGTAAAATATGCTATTCACCCAGTGGCTGGACGTATGCCTGGCCATATGGACGTATTACTTGTGGAGGCTGGCGTGCCCTTCGACGATGTTTTTGAAATGGACGAGATTAACGGCGAATTTAAGGACGCTG
>CALGIR010000063.1 GCA_937915475.1 uncultured Bacteroidales bacterium | reverse complement strand
ACCTGCCTGCAAACAATCCTGCTCCACCGCGCAGCTTCATGGTTTGATCTCCCATAACATCCCAAATAAAACCAGCACGGGGCGAAACTTGAATTTTGGCTGAAGGCCATTCCCCGGTATCAATTTTTTTACCACCAAAATCTAGGTCGTATATGGCATTGTTTCTGATGATATTGTCAGCATATTTTAAATAATCAACACGCATCCCAACAGTAAACTTGAAGTTAGGATTAACGGTCCATTCGTCCTGTGCATAAATACCAACCTGATTAAATGCAACTTCGGCGGCAGGGTTTTTTTCTCCACCATAGCCGTAGGTAAGTGCGAAGTCCCTTGGTGCTGCCTGGCTCAGAAAATCTTCAATACTGGCATAACGATAATAACCTGTTCCGTTCCGCATGTATGAGTTGTTTGCCATTTGATACTCGAAGTTGGCACCTAATGTTATTTTATGATCATCCACGTAAAGGTTTACATTATCAACAACGTTAAAAATATCGTTATTAACACCATTATTCCATGTAAATAATTCATAACCAGCAGAAATATAAGGTTCTAGTATTTGCGAATCATCAGTATTTACACCATTCATAATATCAATAAATGGGAATGGGTCGGAATTAGATCCTCGCATATCATTTATTTTGGTGTAGGTTACTAAAAGCTGGTTAGATATATTATTCGAGAAACGGCTGTTAAGATCAAGCGAGAAGGAGTTCACGATGTTATCCATGGAGTAGATGGAATTTGAGAAGGCCATAGAATATTGTGAAATACGATCCATCGCCCTGTTCCGGAAACCTGCATCAGTTGAGTTACCATTAGTTGGGTTCCAAGACTGGTTCTTTGTGTAGTTGTACCTAATGCTTAACTTATTTGCATGGTTAATGTTCCAGTCAATACGAGCCAAAAGTTTTCTGTTGCTTATATCAGCAGGGTAATTTGTGTATGATCCAGGATCATAACCATAGTTAGTGATCAGGTGTTGCTTTACCCGTTCCATGTCAGAGGTGCTTGCACGGGACAGCATAAGATCTGTATTGGCAATACCATCCTCAGATGGTCTCCAGGTTACAACCTGTTCTGGTTGCAACTCGTATTCACCATTTATAAAAAAGAACAACTTGTTTTTGATAATTGGACCACCTAATGATGCGCCGTAAATTTTCTTGGATTCTTCATCGCGTTCACCAAAATCTACATCGCCAATTTTGTTTCCCCTCATATTCTGATTAGTGAAATAGCTATAAACCGAACCAGTGTATCTGTTTGTACCTGATTTTGTGATAGCATTGATTCCTCCACCAATAAAATTGGTTTGACGAACATCGAATGGGGATACAACAACCTGAATCTCTTCAATGGCATCCAATGAAATAGGGTTTCCTCCTCCAGGCAGATTCCCACTTAATCCAAAGTTATTGTTGAAGTTTGCTCCATCGACAGTGAAATTGGTCGATCGACCATCGCCACCTGCAAAGCCCATTCCGTTGGCGTAAGGAGAGATACGGGCAATATCCTGAATGCTACGGCTAATGGTTGGCATCTCTTTAAGCTGTTGATTGGAGATGTTGGTAGATGCCCCAGTTTTGTCTGTTTGAAAAGCAGATGATTTTCTTCCAACTATCACTATTTCGCTTAGTTCGAGCATCTCGTCCTTTAGAACAACATCCAAAGTGAATGTTTGTCCCAAAAACAAGCTAATCTCTGAATAAACTTCTTTGGAATATCCAATGAAGGAAACCTCTACTGTGTAGGGTCCTCCTGGCCGCATTCCCTGTAGGTTAAAACGTCCTTCTGGGTTGGTTGTTGCACCATACTGCGTTCCCGATGGTTCATGTAAAGCAACTATTGTTGCACCGGGCAGAGGTTCATTGGCGATGTCAAGCACAAGGCCATTCATGGCTGAGGTAGTAACCTGCGAAAAGGCAGATATACCTAAAGCCGATAGGAATAAAAAAAGCAACAGTTTTTTCATAGCATCAGATTTTGTGTTTTGGTTTAAACTAAATGATTATTAGGGAATAAAGTTGTTTTGATTAATGTTAACTTCTCATGTTTTTCGAAAATTTGGATTTGAACCCCTCGTGTTGAATTCTAAGTGAAATCAATACATTTCATTTCAAAAGAAAGCAAAAAAAAAAAGTTTTCAAGGTTTTGTTTTTAATACTTATTAACAAAGGCTAAACAAACTTTTTTGCAGTCAACTGATTTTTATATTAACAATTATATTTTCAGGGAGTTATTCAATCGTAAATGATTTAAGATTTACAACTAAAGTTTACTTAGGATTACCTGTGTTGCACCAATATTCTGCTCAACGTATCGTTTTGCGGCACTACCTGCTTTGTGGCGAAGATTTTTGTCGAGCATAAGGTTAAGTGTTTCTTTTAACTTATTCGGGTTGTTTATGGAGAAGGCCGCACTGTGGGTAATAAGCTCTTTCGCTTCGCGAAACTTGGCGTAGTTTGGCCCAAAAATTATGGGCATTCCAAAGGTGGCCGGTTCCAGCGTGTTGTGAATACCAGCCCCAAAACCACCGCCAACATACGCAATGTGCCCATGTCCATAGGCTGACGCTAGTATTCCTATGGTATCGATAAACAGAATACGAGCATCGCTAAGGTTGTTCTGGTTTGGAGTGGTGTAGCGGGCGCAAGGAAGGCCAAACCTGTTGATTAGCTCATCAATCCTTGCACTGTTTATTTCGTGTGGGGCAATAATTAGCTTTACATCCTGCTGTAAAAGCGGTGTAATTTCCAGTAAAAGTTCCTCATCTCTGGGCCACGTGCTGCCGGCTACAATTACGGTTGAGTTTAGGCAAAACTCATCGAGCATCGGGATTTTTTTAGCTGCCTTCGATGTTGCGTAAACCCTATCGAACCTTGTGTCGCCAGTTACGGTAGTATTGTAAACTCCAATGCCAGCAAGCAGCTCTTGCGATTGGTTATTCTGCAAAAACAGGTGCTTAAAGCAGTAAAGCATTTTCCTATTCCACCATCCATACCATTGGAAAAACATTTGTTTTGGGCGAAAAATTGCAGAAACTAGGTACGTGGGGGTGTCATTTTTCTTTAGCTGGGTAAGAAAGTGAAACCAAAACTCATACTTTATAAAGAATGCAACCTTGGGGTTAACTATACTCAAAAATTGTTTGGCATTGCGCTTTGTATCCAGCGGGAGATAGCATACACAGGTAGCGTTTTGATAATTTTTTCGTATTTCGTAACCCGAGGGGGAGAAGAAGGAAATAACGATTTGATGATCGGGATATTTAGCCTTGTAGTCTTCAATCAGTGGGCGTCCTTGCTCAAACTCACCTAGCGATGCGCAGTGAAACCATGCGGTGGGTTGTTCTTTGTCAATGGCCTCCTTAAGCCTTTCCTGCCAATGTTTCCTGCCATTTATCCACAGTTTAGCCTTTTTGTTAAAGGCCGAAACAATCAGAATAATTAAAAAGTATGCGCTTATGGCTAGATTATAGAGTAAAACCATCGTGGATGTAGTGAATATTTTAGGCCACGAAGTTAAACATCAATCCCCAAAAATAAAAGAGTTAGGCATTTTTTGGTATGGCATTGATTTCACATATTTTTTTGCCTATTTTTGTTTCAATTAAAATGCGATACCCATTGGAACTGCAAAAACTGATTAAACTACTCTTAGCGGATAATCGCTTTGTGAGCCTGCCAACCATAGGAAGCTTTATGGTAACCTATAAATCGGCCGCCTTATCGGCTGATGGTCAGAGTTTTCATCCTCCACAGGAGGTGATTCGCTTTGATACTTCTCGTAAGTTCAACGACGAAGCCATAGAACGAACTCTGGTTGAACGCTATGAGATGGCGAAAAGTGATGCGCAGGATGCAGTTAATGCATTTGTGCTTGAGGTGAACCAAAGGCTAACGGCAGGTCATGAGGTTTACTTTGATGGTGTTGGTACAATTACTTTGAGCGATGGAGGCATAGTCTTTGTTGCCGAGGATGATGATAAAAGGGTAGCATCAACATTCGGATTAGCCGATGTGGCGATAGAGCCAGTTAAGGGAGATGTAAAAAAACAGGTAGCACCAAAAACTGTTCAAACAGCGCAGGCAAGCCCTCAAAAGGGTAGTTCACAGCGTAGAGTTCGTTCAAATAAGGCTTTTTATACTGGTATTGTTATTGGGGTGCTAGTTCTTCTGCTTGCTGTTTCTACGTTATTATTTATTCCAGAGTTTAGGTTTTGGCAAACCGAGGGAAGCCATCAGAATATTGTACAAGTCGCTGATGATAATGTTGATAGTGATTTTATGCCTTATTCTGGTTTTTGTTTAGATTACATGGGCTATTCCCGGTT
>CALGIR010000062.1 GCA_937915475.1 uncultured Bacteroidales bacterium | reverse complement strand
AATATTCCCGCATTACAGGCTTGCAGAATTATTAATCAATATCCTGAGTAGTTACAAAAATTTACTTTGCTAGAAAACCTTAAGAGGGTTCAACTACCGTAATTACGGTGTATGCAAAAAAGTTAGTTTATAAGGTGACTAGCCAGTCCCTGAACATAGCAGAAAACAGTGTAAAACAAGAAACAATATTTCGATTTGTTTTTTTGCTTATTCCAATCTACCTTTAGATTGTTTAATTAGTTGTTACAAGTATTAGCAGTCTTTTCATCCCAAACCCTAACCTCACCCCCACCATGAAAACACTAACCACCCTCCTCATCATTTCCCTATTTACAGTGCAGTGCCATGCACAGCTTATTAAAAAACCCAAAAACATGAGGTTTGTCCCAATGGGCACCTACACAAAAAACTCGAAAGAGGTTAGCGTTGATGCCTTTTGGATAAGTAATGAGGTGACCAATAAAGAGTACAGAGCTTTTCTTGAGTCGCTAAAGGAGAACCCCAACGATAGCATTAGAATTTTTGACCTTAAAAAACTTGCTGAAGGCATTAACCCTAAAGATGCGCAAACATATTACCGATATGGGGATATTTTAGAGGGAACAACCTGCAGTGAGGTTTGGGATGACGATGAGGATTTTGACGATTATCTCTATTCCAAAAAATACGACAACTACCCTGTGGTAGGAGTATCGTTTGAGAATGCAACCCTATACTGCGCTTGGAGGACAAAGGAGCTGAACAAGATACAGAAAGCAAAAGGTTTAGCCTATGTGCCCGACTTTAGGCTTCCCACAGAGGGAGAATGGGAATGGGCAGCACTTGGGGGTAAGCATGAATCTGAGATTGCTTATACTTCCAAATTGGGCAAGGTGAATAGCGGATCCAAGAACAAGTATGGTCTTCATCATCTAAACAGCAATGTGAGCGAGTGGATACTGAATGAGGCTGAGAACGGCCAAAGGGTAATTAAGGGTAGCTCCTGGAAGAAAGAGGTGGGCATATTCGATAGAATTGAAAAACCAGAGGACTATAGAGATAATGCAACTGGATTTAGGGTTGTTATGACCTATTTAGGTAAATAATTAGGATGGTTCATCCTAAGTAAAACCATTTAGTATGAGAACTTTAGGGAATATTTTGTGGCATATCCCATTTCTGGGATTTGTAAGCGCACTAGTAACCTTCCTTATTGGAGGTGCTTTTGTAATCACACTCATTGGAGCACCCATTGGTTTGGGGCTAATACAATTATCAAGATTTTTATTGACCCCATTCTCATGTAGAATGATTAGCAAGAGCGATTTTAAGTCGAACCAAAACAGAGCGTGGAAGGTTTATGGGTTTATTGTGAGAATTTTTTATTTCCCCTTTGGGTTAATTCTGGCTGTTGTTACTATTTTTCAAATTGCAGGCTTATTCATTACTATTACAGGTATTCCTGTGGCATTAGTATTAGCAAAATCGTTGGGAACTTTCTTTAATCCTGTGAACAAAACTTGTGTTTCGGTGCAATTTGCCGATGAGGTTGCTAGAAGAAAAATTCAAAGAAACAAAGCTTTTACCTCATAGAACCAAATTGCTTATAGCATAGGACTCTAAGCAACCTGCAAAACTTCGCTGAACCACCCTATACCAGCAGACAATCCAAATCGTTAGGCAATGCTATTGCCATTAGCCCATTGAGCGCCTGTTTTTTCTTGCGCTTTGTAGTACGAGGTTTAAGTGATGAGGGAGGACATCACGGTGCTTTAGTACTAAACAATTAAAGTTGTTACTTTTGTTAGGATTAAACTACAGATTAGTATTCACTAAAAGAGTTTACCATGAAGAAGAATTTTCTGTTGACGCTTATAACCACATCCTTGTTGCTAAGCACATCTTCATCAATAGCTTGCACGGTAATTGCCGTAGGCAAAAAGGTGAGTAGCGACGGATCGGTTATCATTTCTCATACCGATACTGGACCTGACTCTAGAATAAGGGTTGTACACGGACAAACCTATAAACCAGGGGAGCAGGTTGCCGTTTACTGGGGCATACTGGATGCCAGCCGCAAACTTACCGATAATGGCATAGTGCTGGGCTACATCCCTCAGGCTGAGAGAACCTACACCTACTTTCAGTCTGCATACTCCCACGTAAATGAGCACCAGTTGGGCATTGCAGAGAGCACACTTGATCAGCGACAAGAGTTGGTGGCAACCCGCGAAACAGGTAAACAGATAATGACCATTGAGCAAGCCACAATTTTTGCCCTACAACGTCACAAAAAGGCAAGCGAAGCGGTTCGGTTTGTGGGAAATCTGATGACAACCTACGGATTTTTGCCCTCAAGCGGTGATGGTTCCGAAAGCCTGATATTTGCCGATACCGAAGAAATTTGGGTATTCGAAGTTTTTGGCGTTGGTCCCAATTGGACCCCCGAAAGCGGCAAGCCAGGTGCAATTTGGGCTGCCCAAAAGTTGCCAGACAACCATGTAACCATGATTCCTAACTGGAGCATTATTAAGGAGATTAATCCAGCTTCTGATAATTTTATGGTTTCGGACAACTATATGCAGGAGGCCATCGATAGGGGATGGTACAATCCCAAATCTGGGAAGCCCTTTGTTTGGCAGGATGTATATGCACCAATTCCTGTTGAGTATGCTACGAGTAGGTTCTGGCTTTTTCATCACACATTTGGTCCAAATAAGGAGCAACTCCCCAACAGAATGTACGATCCAAACAACCCATACAAGGCTATTCAACCCTACTTTCAATTTGTTGAGCCTCTGTCCACCTACCCATTTTCCTTTGAACCCGTTAAAAAGTTATCGGTACAAGATGTAATTGCCTTTCAGCGGTCAACGTTTGAGGGTACAATTTACGATATGACCCTTGATCCCGCATGGTTTGTTCCCGATGGTAAGGGAGGCTACGCCAAGAGTCCACTGGCTACGCCATTTCCAGATAGCGAGATGCGGAAACTCCTAAAAATAACCTATCGTAGACCTGTGGCTCGCCATAGAGGGCACTATGGCATGGTGCTGCAACTCCGAGGATGGTTACCCAATGAGATTGGTGGCGTTTACTGGGTGTATCTCGACAACCCATACTTTAGTCCATACATTCCTATTTACACTGGGA
>CALGIR010000061.1 GCA_937915475.1 uncultured Bacteroidales bacterium | reverse complement strand
AATTACAAATGGACAGCCTGAATGTAAAGTTTAATGCAGCTGACCCCCTAGAAGGCCTTATAAAAATTAAGCAATTCCCATTGGCCATTCTCCAAACATTAAATATTACAGAGAATATTGCAGGTTATGCAGAAGCCGAAATTAAGGTGGGAGGCACCATTGAAGCGCCAAAGCCCGACGGTTATTTCAGACTGATAAATGCTGCTGTTAAAGTTCCTGTTTATGGTGTTGACTACCAAAACATAGCACTGAATATTAATTTCTCACCAGAAAAAATTACAATCGACACCTTTAACATAAAATCTGCGGATGGTACCATGAAGGCAACAGGCGAAGTTAACTTCAATTCCGATTTTTATAAAGGTGATATAAGCGACTCTAAAATCAACATTACATTTAATCGGTTTAACCCCGTAAATCATAAGCAATTTAACATGCAATTATCGGGAGATGCTAATCTTCAAGGCAAAGCCGGAGATGTGGTATTTGAGAGCGACCTCACAATTCCTCAATCTAAATTCAATTTGCCAGCTATCCTAAGACTTTTTGGCAAATTCAATACACCAGAAATGCCTACCCCGCTCCTAGTACGTAAAATGACAGAACATGATAACATAGGCGACTCCCTACGAATCGAAAAAACTTTTCAATTCAAGACAGACACTTCTACTTCCTCTGGATATTTTGACCGACTAAGGGGAAAGGCACAGGTTACCATTCCTAGAAACACTTGGATAAAAAGCAAAGATATGCGTATTGAACTTTCGGGTGATTTGGAGTTAATTAAAAACAATGATTTCTTTGAGATATTTGGCACCGTAGACGTAGTGCGCGGACAATATGATTTAATGGGCAAAACTTTCATCATTGATAAAGGAAATATTGCTTTCCAGGGAGGAGAGAAAATAATGCCCCGACTGGATATTGATGCCTCTTACACATTCCGGAATGCGCAACGTGAAGAACAAAAACTTTCGGTAAATATTACTGGTGAGGCAGAAGAACCTCATATAGACTTCACCCTCTCTGGAAATGCCATCAACGAAGGGGATGCTATTTCATATATCCTTTTCGGGAAAAGCTTGGACGAACTCAGCTTGGCCCAACAAGATAATATGCAAAGCAGTGGTAGTCTGGCTGGAAATGCTGCAGCTTCACTAATTTCAGCACAGTTAACAAAGTTTCTGGGCAATAAACTTAATATAGATTACATAGAAGTAAACACCAGCAGCACCTTTAACAATGCCACCATGGAAGTTGGCAAATACATAACCAACAATCTGTTTATCAGCTATGAACAACGCATTGGCCAATCAAATGAAGATGATTTAACGAATTATGAGATTAAACTCGAATATGAGGTATTCCGCTTTCTCTTCCTACAGCTTAACAACTCCAACCGCGACAGTGGCTTTGATGTGATATTTAAAATAGAAACAGAGTAAACGCTCATGCCAATAACCTAGAGCTAAAAAAGTTACTTTTCAGTAATTTAAACTAATTCTAGCAGCAAGCATTAATTTAAGTTGTAGATAAAAAAAGTTAAATTTGACGCAAATAACTGTTGTATTAAATTTCGTTATCAATGAAAAAGATATCCTTATTACTGATTGCTCTTTTTGTATCCATCTCGGTATTTTCACAGAGCTTAGTTTTGGTTCCCCACAGCCAAAAACAAAGCAAGAAGAGTCTTTTTATAAATCCCGATATAAAGGTGCACCACTATAGCAATGAGTTTTCCATTGCTACGTGCTTTGTTGCGCCAAAAAGCGGTATGGTGATACTAGACGACTCTCCTTGGGAAAAAGACATCAGCTACTATATTGTTTACATTGATAAAGGGGTTGATAAAAACTCCTATCTCTCTACAATAAGCAAAACAAGTACTTTACTTTACGAGGATTTGAATCTCCTTATCGTTAAGATTAACGAATCCATCCACGGACAGCTACCCCCAGCCAAAAACGATGGTATGGTCCGAATCCATAATAATGAGGCGAGGCTACCATCCTATTCCATAACTCTAAATAAAAAAAACTCGGCTCCAGAGCCATACATCGAAAACCTTTTGGCACAGGTTTCAGGTGAGAATATAACCTCAACAGTTCAGCACCTGCAAGACTACGGCACTCGCGACGCATATACCTCACAAAGCGCTGTGGCGCAACAATGGATTTACCAAGAGTTTACTAACCTAGGTCTTGAGGTAGAGGTTATGGACTTTACAATGCCTGCTGGCCCTGCAAGCGACAACGTAATAGCTACTCTAACTGGGACAAAGCACCCCGACGAATACGTTGTAATAGGTGGCCATTACGATTCGATAAACCGATCCGACGAAAGCCCTGTTGGGAACCTGGTACCTGTGCAGAACGAGATAAAGCATGGCG
>CALGIR010000060.1 GCA_937915475.1 uncultured Bacteroidales bacterium | reverse complement strand
AAGGCGGCTAAAGAGATGAAGGAACGAATTGCCAAGGTTGTTGGCGATAAAACCGCAAGGCAGCTGTGGATGGGAACCTTCCACTCGGTTTTTATGCGCATACTAAGGGCCGAAAGCAATAAGTTAGGTTACCCAAACACCTTTACCATTTATGATACTGCCGACACCAAGAGCTTGCTCAACTCAATTATTAAGGAACTAAATCTCGATACCCAAACCTATAAGGTAAACGAAGTTTACGGGCGCATATCATCGGCAAAAAACGACCTAATTACCCCTCAGGTTTATGCAAACAGTCCGCAGCTGGTATCGTACGACAGGCAAACCCGAAAGCCCGAAATAGCCCGAATATACTCCATGTACATGCAGCGCTGTTACAAAGCAGCAGCAATGGATTTTGATGACCTGCTACTAAATACCAATATTCTCTTCAGGGATTTTCCTGAAGTATTGGCAAAATACCAGAATAAGTTTAAGTATATTTTGGTTGATGAGTATCAGGATACAAACCATAGCCAATATCTTATCATTAAAAGGCTTGCTGCTAACCACCAAAATGTTTGCGTAGTTGGCGATGATGCGCAGAGCATCTACTCGTTTCGCGGGGCAAAAATTGAGAATATCTTTAATTTTCGTAATGATTACCCTAACTACAACCTGTTTAAGCTTGAGCAGAATTACCGTTCAACCCAAGCAATTGTTAATGCAGCCAACAGCGTTATTGCAAAAAACCGCAAGCAAATCCAAAAGGTATCGTTCTCGGCTAACGATGTGGGCGAAAAGTTAAAACTAATAAAGGCCTACACCGATCAGGAGGAAGGATTTATGGTGGCTTCTTCCATATTAGATATAATTCATAGGGAAAACGCACGACACGAAGATTTTGCTATCCTCTATCGTACCAATGCACAGTCGCGCATTTTCGAAGAAGCCTTGCGTAAAAGGAATATCCCTTACAGGGTTTACGGTAGTCAATCATTTTATCAACGAAAAGAAATAAGGGATACCATTGCATACTTTAGGCTTACGGTTAACCCTAGCGACGACGAAGCGCTGAAAAGGATAATAAACTTTCCAACCCGAGGAATAGGTAAAACTACTCTGGAGCGACTTGAATTAACGGCAAACCAAAAGCAACAGAGTATTTGGGTTACTATTGAGCAGCTGGGCTCCGATAATTCGGGGCTTAAACCTGCTGCAATAAACAGGGTAACCCAATTCTATAATCTTATAAAGCAATTTGGAACCATTGCATACACTACTGATGCATACGAGGCTGCTAAAACAATAATAATTAATACCGGAATGCTAAAGGAGTTTAAGGTTGATGGCTCCATTGAGGGTATAACCCGGTTACAAAACATAGAGGGGCTACTCAACAGCATTAAGGAGTTTATTGATTCGCGCAGGGAGGAAGGCGAAACAGAACTGATTGCACTAGCCGAATACCTTGAAAATGTTTCGTTGCTTACCGATGCGGATAACGACAAACCCGAAGATAGAAACAAAGTATCGATAATGACCATGCATTCGGCCAAAGGACTTGAGTTCGATTATGTTTTTCTTGCTGGAATTGAGGAAGAACTCTTCCCATCGCGAATGTCAACTGGGTCGCCCGAAGAATTGGAAGAGGAGCGGCGCCTATTTTATGTTGCCATAACCCGTGCCGCCAAGTTGGCAACCATATCGCATGCACAGGTTAGATATAAATGGGGTAACTTAACATCCAGTATACCAAGCCGCTTTATTGCTGAAATTGACCCTGAATGGATTGATAACGAAACTATTAGTGCTGACCCAATTAACACCATTACTGCACAAAGAGGGCTACAAACCAACCCATCAAAATTTGGTAAATTTGCCACTACAAAACCGGAGAAGGATATGTATAAAAACAGACGATTAACAAGATTAACACCGCCAAATACCAATGGGAAACCCGAAAACACTGAGAACGCTGATATAGGAAGGCTAAAAGAGGGAACGAAGGTTTATCATGATAGGTTTGGGAAAGGTATAGTGATGGCCATTGAGGAAGAAGGACAGAATGCAATGGCTATTGTAAACTTTGATACTGCTGGTCAGAAAAATCTATTACTGAAATATGCTAAACTAAGAATTCTTGGTTAGTATATTTTCCCATAGGTAGCCATTCTACTTTTACACGCTAAAAATAAATAACTAATACGAGTTTGCTATATTTGCTCTAAGCAAAATTTAGGTTAATAAATTAAACAAAAGCATGTCCAAAATACTTGTTATTGATGATGAGAGAGCTATCAGAAATTCACTAAAAGAAATTCTTGAGTACGAGAAGCACGAGGTTGAACTAGCAGAGGACGGACCAACAGGAATCGAAATGGCTTCGAAAAACAGTTTCGATGTTGTGCTATGCGATATTAAAATGCCCCGAATGGATGGCCTTGAGGTACTTGAAAACCTTCAGGATAAAATTCCAGAACTTCCTGTTATCATGATATCTGGCCATGGAAACATCGATACAGCTGTGGAGGCCATAAAGAAAGGAGCCTTCGATTTTATAGAGAAACCACTCGACCTAAACAGAATACTCATAACCATTCGTAACGCAACCGATAAGAACACCCTAATTAAGGAAACCAAAATACTTAAAAAGAAGGTTAGCAAAACCTACGATATTATTGGCGAATCGCAAGCAATTGTTAAAGTAAAGGAGATGATTGACCGGGTTGCCCCTACCGATGCACGGGTACTTGTTACCGGTTCTAACGGGACAGGAAAAGAGCTTGTGGCCCGATGGTTACACGAAAAAAGTAGTCGTGCCGCCATGCCTTTTGTTGAGGTTAACTGCGCTGCCATACCGTCAGAACTCATCGAAAGTGAACTTTTCGGACACGAGAAAGGGGCATTCACGTCGGCAATAAAACAGCGTAAGGGCAAGTTTGAGCAAGCTCATGAAGGAACCCTTTTTCTTGATGAAATTGGGGATATGAGTCTTAGTGCCCAATCCAAAGTGCTTAGAGCCTTACAAGAGAATAAGATTAGCCGAGTGGGCAGCGACAAGGACATTAACGTTAATGTACGCATTGTTGCCGCCACCAACAAAAACCTACAGAAAGAGATTGATGCAGGAAATTTTAGAGAAGACCTTTTCCACCGCCTAAGCGTAATTTTAATTCATGTGCCATCCCTAAGCGAAAGGGTTGAGGATATTCCGCTATTGGCAAATCATTTTATTGAACTCATTTGCGAAGAATACGGAATGCCCCCTAAACGCATAACCGATAAGGCCATTAATGCCCTTATGGATTTTAACTGGACAGGCAATATCCGTGAATTCCGAAACGTGATTGAAAGGTTAATAATTCTTTGCGACAAAGAGATTACTGAAGATGATGTAAAAGCTTTTGCCCAGCCAATTATTAAGTAGAGCTAACTCTTAAAGAAAAAGCAAGCAAGTGAATTGATGTAAGGACCCTCACTTTGCTCCTCAATAAGTTTTATGTCAATTTGATCAACAAAAATATCGTCAAGGCTCAATAGCGGAAAACGTTGAAAACCTTTATTGTCCGCAATGAAGTAAACCACCTCATGGTAAAAAAAGTTAGGCCAAGCGGATATATACATATCCGCCATGAGATTAAGTATGGTTTTAGCATCGCGCATTACACAGAGTTTAGAATCATATAACAAGTTATGCTATTTTTCTTCGGCTTGCAATAGTTGCCTTACCTTATTTGGGTGAGCGTAATCATAAAATGGTTACAACCTCCAGCTTGATTAAAGATTTTGAAGCCATTACATTGCAAACAAAAACAAATGGCTGGATAATTTAGTTTAAGCCTACTCCCCTCCTCCTACTCCAATAATCTGATAACTTGATAGGTCAAGGTTCATAGGGCTATCGGATAAAACATCCTTAACCAGCATTTGTGTGCTTGCCCCAGAGTTATCGTTAAACATCATCTCCATAACTGTGCCCATACCATAAGCCCAACCTCCTGATGCCAAAGCCTGAAAACCCTGCATTTGACCATAGGCTTTTGATAGATTCACCTTATTATCCTTTGTAATCCAAAGATTAATGGTGCCCTCCTCGTTTTTATATACGTACTCATCACACCTATATCCAGCAATGGTCTTCGATTTGCCTGTTGGCACATACATGGGATGAACAAAATCTTCGGGATATTCCTCATTTACCTCCTCGGCTGCAATATCCATAGCCTCATTCTGTGCATCGACAGAATCGCGTGGCATGGCCATGGCCATTCCGCTTCGTTCGCCATTCTCTTCGCTAAGGATAAGCATTGCATAGTTCTTCATATCAAAAATCATAGTTCCCTTCTCTGGCTTACCCGTTTCGGGGTTTACCTTTTCAAAAATAAGGGCAAAGTTTTTATCCTCTGGACTAAAAAGGGTTGTATACCTCATATTATCCTTATTACTAACAGAATCGATGGTGACAATATCCATCACCATACTCGAAGTGAAACTATAGCTCTGGTCGTACGCCACGTTGTTAAGCCCCATGGCTTGCATCATTTTTCGCTCCATAAAATTCGGCCCTTTTTTATTAGGGCGTGCTGACTCGGCCTGCTGGGGCTGCTCCTGTTCTTTCTCCTCCGCATTACCCCTTATGGCCTCGATGGCCTTGTTGCGTAAAAGCCCTTTTAGCTGAGCCTGGGCAATGGTTGATGCAAATAGGATAAGCGCACCAAATGCTAGCGTGTAAATAATTTTTCTCATGGCAATTAACTGTTTTGGGTTACTAATTAATTTTCTCAGTCCTCTAACTATCTATATACAAGTTAACTTAAACGCTATAACAAACTCAACCGAAATTAGTTTATTTACGCTGTTCCCCTTTGTCATCCAAATCAATAACCGTTGATATGAATGAAGCAAAAACTCCAAGCCCCCCTTCGACATTTGAGTATAAGTGGCTTGATTCGGCAAATGGGTTATCCCCAATATCCCAAACATTATCAAGCGATTTATGGAAGCGGTAGTAGTGTTTATCAACAGATAGAGCATAAAGACTAATATTAAGATTATTATGGTGACCGTCATCCCAAACACTATAATCAATTTTAAATGGAATGCTTATGCCATCGTACCCTAAATCGCTATAAAGTTCTCTGATAGAGAAACGCACATAACTTACAGTGTCAATCCCATTAACATAGTGAGCAAAGCTGTACTGGAATAAAGCATAAAAATTCGGCTTACTTGCCTCATCCACAATTCTGCCTGAAAGGATTATTCGAACATCACCCCACTGAGTTAACCCTAAGGTGTCGAGCTTAACATCTCTAATGATGGGAGCATAGTCTGGAACGGTAGTTGAAGCCTTAACCTCATTAAACCCTGGTGCCGAAACGCTCAAATGGTAGGTGTTCCCCATTACAACATCATACGCAGTTGGTGGGATGACATACATTCCTAATGCTTCAACAAATGGTATTTCAACTGTTTGGGTGTCCTCTGAATTTTTAAGCACAACCAGTGCGTTTTTCACTTCAACTGGTTTATCATCATAGTAATTCCCAGTAATGGGTAAGTTATAATTAATTGGTATGGATTGCCAAACCGCTACCCTAATTGAATCGTTAGGTGTAATAAACGACTGAACTACTAGCTTGGGTTCAATGCGGGGTAGGTTGAGATTATCAACATCATCGATACAGGATACAATGCCTATGAGCATGATTAAAACTCCGACTATTCTATTTTTCATGTCTCTTATTTTTAAAATTTAATTGACCAAGAAACCGATGGAATTAGCTGAAACAGGCTTAACTGCTTTAGTTTTGTTGTTGACGTTTCAATACCAGTATGTTGATTGTAATCGTATTCGTTAGCGATATAGTAAATAAAAGGATTTCTCCGGTTATACAAGTTGTAAACGCTTACTTCCCATGTTCGCTCGTGCTTTTGGAATTTTTTATGAAACTGAACACCCACATCAAGCCTGTGATAGGGTGCCATGCGGTAACTATTCTTCTCACCATAATCTTGCACCTGATTGATCCATCCATAACCTGGCTTTACTGGATAATGCTCTTGCGCTGGGTATGAAGCCAGGGGTAGTGTTATGGCATTACCTGTTCCGTAAACCCAAGTTCCAGAAAGCGTTATCCCCTCACTCAACTCGTAAACAGCCACCAGCGAAACATCATGTCGCCTATCATACCTAGCCCAAAACGGGTTCCCGTTGTTTACCTCATCAAACTGAAGCTTAGTCCATGATAGGGTGTACC
>CALGIR010000059.1 GCA_937915475.1 uncultured Bacteroidales bacterium | reverse complement strand
GGGCACGTAACGTTCAGTATCTACCCACACCTTGCGGCTATCGTAACTGGCATCATCTACCTTCGCGTTCAGTTGAAGAACCCATGTTTTCCGACCATCAATGATTTCTTCGCCAACCACTTTTGCATGGTACATCTCGGTCAGTTTACGGTTCTCCATCATATCCTCGTACGATAGGTCTGAGCCCATGACGGATTGCTTTAGCATGTGCCCCGATAGCTGAATTGTGCGGTCGGTGGAAGGGGAATAAATCCATAGCCTATCTTCCAATTTGAGCATTTTTGTGCCCTTTTCGCGCTCGGGAGCAAGATATTCGGAGAAGGATTTACTATTCCCCTCCGCGTAACCAACGGAGGTAACGGTGCGGTTATTTCTGCGACCGTAAATAATCATGTCTGACTTGACGATGCTTGTTTCTGAGTTGATATTAGCATCTACCTTATTTAGGATAGCAATGGCATCCTGTGCCTGAATTTGCGTTATTGATAATACCGATAGTATTAATACGACTAATAATTTCATTGTTTTTTGTTTTAATGGTTAATTATTACACCTCCAACTCTTTAAATAGCGTGGCAGTTTCTCGTTTATAAATGCCAATACCCGAAAGCATGTTGCCAAATACCATAGCCAATAAGCCAGGGATAAAGCCTATATACAGCAATTGCGGAGTAAACTTCGATTTTATTACCGATGGCATCATCATGGTGGCATCTTTCAACATACCGCTTATATCAATTCCATATTTCTGCATTAATAGGGTAACTACAATTCCAAGAGCTGTGCCAATCACTGAGCCGATTATGCCAATTAGAACAGCTTCGTAAATCATGGTTTTATAGATATGACTCTTTTCTTCGCCTAAGGCAATTCTTATTCCAAATTCCTGATATCTACGCAGGCCGCCAATTAGCCCTGTGTTCCAAAGTACAATGGACATTATTATTATGAAAATTACCACAAACATTCCTGAAACAGAATCTACTAGATTGAGATAAGTCCCCATGCTGCTCTGTTCGCCCAAGGTTTTCATTATCGGGGCAAACTCATCGGGGTTATCTGCATATTTGGCATTAAATGCTTCACGCATCTCAATTGCTTGGTCCTGCATAAATACTTCATCCTTGTAAAAACCCAATATCTCGCCAGTCCCGTTTTCCATATCCAGTATTTGCTGCGCATCGGTAAAGTCAATTATTATCGTACCCTTGTCCATTGCCATAACTCCAAAACGAAACGTACCGCTGATAATAAAGTTGGCGAAAGTCATGCTGCCGTTCATGGTACTGCCCATGTAGGTAAGCTCATCGCCTACTTTTACACCTAGTTTTTCGGCAAATTCATATCCTAGCAGTACCTCCCCATTTTTTTCGGGAATTTTGCCATCTACCAGTGAGTTTACCAGATTCATTCGCTCAATCTCGCCGCTGTTTTTCGAGAACATCTCAATTGCCATACCCATAGCTGGCCCCTGACCTTTTGATACTTCATTTTCGCCAGGAGCGTCAATAATACCCCCAAAACTGATACGGTTTACCCAGGTATAATCGGGGAAATCGCTATTTAGCTCTTCGTGTATTTCATCAATGCCCAAAAGGGCAAGGTCGTTTGGCATTTGGTCAATATTCTCGGCATAAGCCCTCGACATTACCTTTATATGCCCTGTTTGAAAACGTGCGGTTTGGTCAATCATATCGCCCAAGAAACCGCTTAAATACCCACTGAGGGCAATGGTTAGGAACACACCTATAGCGACAACTGTAACAGGTAGTACGCTTCTGTTCTTGTCTCTTAGTATTGCTTTAAAAATAAATCTTATCATTGTTTTGAGTTTTAAGTGCTAAAGTGTAAAGTTTCAAGTGCCTAAAGTTTTAAGTGCCTAAAGTTATAAAGTTATCAAGTGCCTAAAGTTAATAAGTGCCTAAAGTTGGAAGTGTGTGAGTTATGTTCGTTTGCCATTATTAACTTTTAACTTAAGGCACTTGACACTTCTCACTTGTCACTTAAGTCCCTTCTCACTATCAACTAATCTTCCCTTTTAATGCGTTAATAACATTCATTTTTGATATTTTACGTGCAGGTATAAAACTTACCAAAGTAGCAGAAAACACCAGCACCAAAAGTGTTCCTAAAATAAGTGCGGTACTAAAAGTTGGGTATATAATGTTAGCCATGCGTGCTCCCATTCCCTCAGTGAGGTTCCCCAGATTAATCCCTTGGCTTGAGGTGTAGTAGAATAAAGGGGTCCCAATTGCTATACCAACTATCCCTGCAAAAATGCTGTACATACCCCCTTCAACCGTAAAAATCTTTAAAACCTGATACTTGGTCATGCCTAATGCAATGTAGGTTCCAATTTCTTTTTGTCTCCTAAAAATTGAAAGTACCTGTGTGTCGAAAATGGCTAGCAAGCCAATTGCTAAAAGTACAGAGGAAATTACCACAGAGCCAATGCGCTCTGCCTGCACGGCAGAATCAAAATCTTTTAGTAATTTATCCAGAGGTTGAAACTTCCATCCAGCATTTTGCTTGGGTTGATACTGCTCATTGGCTATAAACAAAGTAGTTTCATTGGTTAATCTGGTCATTTCTCGCAATTTATCCAATGCCATCCAAATTTGCCCATTATCAACGGTTGCTACATCTGAGTCAAAAACTCCAGCAATGGTAATATTGGCAGCATCGTAAGTACCATTTTTATCTCTCCACCGTAACAAAACGTTATCGCCACTGCTTAGCCTTGATGCTTCGGCCATGCGTTTGCCAATTAACACGGGGATTCTGGCATCGCTCTTAGCCAGCAGGCCAATCGGTAGGTTTATGACATTCTGATTTACAGGAATTCCCTTAATCAGAGTCGGGTTCATTCTTCCGTTTGGATATACTGTTGCTTGTTGGATAAGTACAGGTGTTAAATTTTCGCTCTGGCTTTTGGGTAATGTTCCATGTGCATTCTGTAGGGTAAAAACATCATATGGGTCATAATTTGCATGATACAATTGACCATTGCCATACTCCCAATTTACAGCATCTAAGCGTCCTTGCTTTTGCCAGCCATTTATAAAGCCGCTATAAAACACTATTACTATAAAACAAAATGACAATACGCTTACGTTGAGCCACGTTCTTAATCCTGCTCCCATAAGATTTTTATATGCCAGTTTAAATGCGATTTTCATTTTTAAAGAAATTTAAGTGCCAAAATTTCAAGTGCCTTAAGTGTTAAGTTTCAAGTGCCTTAAGTTAATAAGTGCCTTAAGTGTCTAAAGTTATTGAGTGCCTTAAGTGTCTAAAGTTTAAAGTTTCAAAGTTTTGTATATCAGTTGGTTGTTATTTGTTTGCTGTTTTTGCCTCAATTACTTCTTGTTATTTTTTCTCATTTAAACTTTTACTAATTGATGTGAAAATTGCCAGTATCTCTTTGGCTTCTTTCATGGTTAATTTTATTAGTTCTGCTGGAAGCCATTGCATCTCTTCAATTATCTCTAGCCAATAAAGGGTTTCGTTTGCTTCACCTTCTGATATTTTAATTTTATACCTGAAGTCGGCTTTGCTTTTTGAGCGATTTGCCTCACGGTAATTGGCTCCTATGCTTGTTCCCGATTTGGAGATTTGATTCCTTATTACTCTCCCTTCGTAGGAGGCGGGTATCTGAGCCGATAATTTTAAAATATCAATGGCAAATTGCTTTGTGCGATTTTCGAATTGCAAGCTAAACGCTTTGTTATCCATTGAGGTGGGTTTTTAGAGTTTTTAAGTTATTGAGTGCCTAAAGTCTAAAGTTTTAAGTGCCTAAAGTTTCAAGTGCCTAAAGTTATAAAGTTTCAAGTTATCGAGTGCCTAAAGTTAATAAGTGCCTAAAGTTTTAAGTTATCAAGTGCCTAAAGTTGGAAGTGTGTAAGTGTACCGTTATTAACTTGTAACTTAAGGCACTTGTCACTCGTCACTTCTCACTCCTCACTCTCAACTAATCTTCCCTTTTAATGCTTCCACGGGGTTCATGCGGGCAATTTTACGTGCAGGTAAAAAGCTAACTATGGTAGCCGATAGAATAACTACAAGTATTGTCCCTAAAATTAGTCCAATGCCATAAATCGGGTACATTTTCTCGGCCATGATAATTCCCATTTCTCCTCCCATTTCTCCTCCGATAGCACCAAATGAAATTCCTGTTTTGGATAAGTACCACAATATGGGTATGCCATATATTGCGCCCAACACGGTGGCAAAAACGCTATACATTCCTCCTTCGGCGGTAAACATACGTACTACTTGCCAACGGGTCATGCCCAGTGCTATGTATGTTCCTATCTCTTTTTGTCGTCTGAAAATGGAAAGCACTTGTGTGTCGAATATTGCGAGTAATCCAAGTGTCATAAGTACTATATAAAGGATAGAACCACCCACTTTCTTTGCATTTATAAGCTTTGTTTGTTCCCGCATTAGGTATTCCTGATTCTCAAACCTCCACCCATCAACTTCGGTTTGTTTATATTGCTCGTTGGCCACAAAATAGGTCGTTCTGTTTTGCAGCAAGGTCATTTCTCTTAGCTTATCAATAGACATCCATATTTGTCCGCCATCAACAAATGGCACGGTGGTTTCAAAAACACCAGCAACGGTAATCGTTGTAGCATCATAGGTACCGTTTTTATCTCGCCAACGCAAAAGAA
Organism: uncultured Bacteroidales bacterium; assembly: GCA_937915475.1. Classification (GTDB taxonomy): domain Bacteria; phylum Bacteroidota; class Bacteroidia; order Bacteroidales; family Tenuifilaceae; genus Perlabentimonas. Next base: position 6,093 of record CALGIR010000059.1, on the reverse strand, counting down.
CCTCATCACCAATCTTTATTTTTGCCGATTCAGCCATGCGCTCACCAATAATTATTGGAATTTGAGCATTACTTTCGTTTAGGAGCTGGGTAGGCAGTCGCAATGTTTTCTGTTTGGGGTCAATTCCCTTAATAAGGATAGACATCATTCTGCCACTAGGATATAAGTTTCCCTGTTGTATTAATACGGGGGTCAGGTTCTGTTGTTTAGAATCTGCTAGCTCTTCATGACCATCCTGAATGGAGAATGCGTTATAAGCATCATAGTTATTATTGACTAGGTGGCCATATCCATATTCCCAGTTTATGCCATCTATTTTGGCTTGTTGGTTCCAGCCGTTTATTAGCCCATTAAAAAATATTATAACTATAAAGGCAAACGACAGCACACCTGCATTGAGCCAAGTTCTTAAACCAGCCCCCATGAGGTTTTTGTATGCTAAATGAAATGCTAGTTTCATGTTTTTAAAGTTTAAAGTGAAAAAGTGCCTAAAGTGTCAAGTTATATAGTGTCTAAAGTTGTAACTCATTAACTTGTAACTTATCACTCATTAGTTAACTGTTTTTGCAGTTACTATTTCGTCTTTTACAACCCTACCATCTTCTAAATGAATCAAACGGTTCATGTAAGCCATTACTTTTTCGTCATGCGTAGAAAAAAGGAAGGTAGTTTTAAGTTCCTCGTTAAGTTTTTTCATCATTTTCAGAATAACATGCGCATTCTTGGCATCGAGGTTAGCAGTTGGTTCATCGGCAAGTACCAATTCGGGGCGTTTAACCATTGCACGCGCAATAGCAACACGCTGACCTTCACCACCTGATAATTTTGAGGGTTTCTTATTGGCCATGTTTTCCAATCCAACCCATTCCAGCGCTTGCATCACCTCCTTTTTTCGCTCGGCAGCGGAGCGTTTCTGTAGTATCAGCGCAAACTCAACGTTTTCGAACACCGTATATACTGGTAGTAGGTTATAAACCTGAAAGATGAATCCAAGGTGTTTGTTTCGTAGTTGAGCCGCTTCTTTGTGCGAAAGGCTGGAAATTTGCTTTCCCATCACAGTTGCCGTTCCTTCGGATGGAGAATCTAATGAGCCAATAATATTCAGTAATGTGGTTTTGCCCGAACCGCTGGGCCCCACAACGCCTGCAAACTCGCCCTTCTCAAACGTTAAGTTGATTTCGTTAAGGGCTGTAAATTCGCCATCTCCAACAGGGAAACGCTTAACCAAATTTTCTAGAACAATAATCTTTTCTGACATAATTTGTTTTTTTAATGATTATACACTAGCATTAATCGGATACCAGGGCCCGAGAACGAATTCTCAAACTGAGTAGTGCCTATGGCCAGCTGGCTATCGGGATTGTAGTAGGCCATTATATAGCCCGTGAGTTTTTTGAATCGGTGCTCGTAGTTCAGGAAAAAGGCGAAATCTTCCGATTTCCACGAACAGTAAGCCATAGCGCTTATACTGTCGAAAAAGCCTAACGGATATGAAATGGACGTAGCGCTAACATTGGAAGTATTCTCAAAAGCAAATGCTTTTTTATCGTAAGTTAACAGCATACTCTCAAGGGTAACGTTTAAGCCACTTCCGATTCCAAAAGTGTAATCAACGCCAAGTGTTAAATAGGTTTGATTGGTTAGCATCCCAAGGTTTTTGGTTTTGCTGATGTGAACAGCCTCAAACCATAAGCCCACTTCCACATCCCATTTACCATCCAGCGCATATCTGTTTTCAGGAATGTTTTCGTATGATGCGAAACCTGGTAAGTTTTCAGAACTGGCATTCCTGTGATGGTAGGTTATAGCAACTTCTCCTTTGGGTACAGGGTATTGAATTCGCCCCCCAAATTCTGGTATATCCTGATTGTTTTTCATCAACTCAAAACCTCTGGGGTTTTCGTTGCCATAAAGTACCCAGGTCCAGATGTTGGCATTGTTTAAAAAATAGTATCGACCTAAAACCCCATATACTCCACTGGTAAATTGCAAGGGGTCGCGGGGGTCAATTTCATCAAACCATTGCAGGGAACGTAGTATCATTGCTGTTCCAAAGTCAATTTTTTGTAAGCCAACTCTTATTTCATATTGCTTACCCGAATATCTTCCCCATAGACGGTAGGGCTTAATTTCTCCGTCTGTTTGCGAACTGTCAAAGGGGTGAAATAGAGTTGAACCATAAATATTAGCTGATGCTTCAAAATCGAGCAAAGATTTGTTCCTAAAAGTGTAGCTGTAATTTAGCTCGGGTAAGTATCTGCCCCCTAGAAACATATCCAAATCATTTTTAGGGCTATAGCTGGTGTATGCCGATGCCTGTCCGTCAAACACAAATTTGTGGGGCGATTCCTTTATCGTATCAACTTGCGCATTCACCCCAATAGAGAGAAGGGTTATTAGCGTTAGGGTTATGATTGTTTTAGGGCTCATGTTCTTTACTTTTCTCTATTCATAATACCATAAAAGAAGTAATTGGTGAGTTCCAAAATCAGCTCCTGTTTTGAGCTGTATAGCGCTGAAAGTTTTTCATCCATTACTTTACTGCCAATATCTTCTAAAAGATACAGAATAAACTCAGGTTTAACATCGTTTCGGATGTCTCCCTGCTTCTGGGCTTTAATCATATCCTGAACAAGTTCAGTGTTATACTTGTCCTTCTCAATGTCAATTAATTTTTGCAATTCCGTAAACTCGTTGTTGTAAATATCCTTGATAAATTCCTCCCCCATATCCTTCGACGCTTCTTGCTCTAGGGATATAACCAGTTTTATTTTAGTAGTAAATGGAATGTTATTATTCATGATTGCTCTATACTGATTATGCCATCCAGTCAATAGTTCGACAAGCAAATATTCGGCAAGAGCTTCTTTATTCTTAAAAAACTTGTAGAAAGTCATTTTGCTCACGCCAGCCTCCTTGCATATCTCCTCAATGGTAACCCTGCGGATACCGTGTTTCCAGAATAGGGACTTTGCTGTTTTGAGAATCAAAACTTGTTTGGGGCTAATCTTTATTTTAGGCATAGTTTAATAGACTTATGTTTTGCAAATGTACGATAAAGATATAAAGATACAATAAGCGTAAGTTTTTTATTAAAATAAGGATTTAGTAAAAAGGCTAACTCTTTTTGCTTGTCCAAAACTGTTGGGTAAACCATTATAGCACCAATAGGTCAAAATAAATGCACAAAATACTTACGGTATGAGTTTGGTTTAATGGATACTCCAAGTATAGCTTACCTAACCTTTACAGATAAGCATGGCAATGGGGCTTCATTAACAGAGTAATTAATTATAGGGTAATAGGTTCAGGGATAATGCCTTTGGGGATTATTTTTTGTAGGATGGGGGTGAGGGTTTTAACCCTGATGAATGTTTTCTGAACACCTATGCCTCTGACAAAAGGTGATAAGGTGCAAAGGAGATTTATGAGGTGATGGAGGTTATTGGGGCATTAAATACGATTATGTGAATTGCATTTACTTTGGTGTATCCCAAATGAGAAAGGATGGGCAGACAACAGGATATTAGATGCAATTTATTTTAGATAAATTTGTTTAGGTAAAAAAGCCCCACAGCAAATAAATTTGCTTATTTTTATAAGGTAAATAAATTTACTTTATTTAGGAAAATTTAAGGTTTACTATGCAATCAATGAACATTGTTAAAAAATATTTTCTTGTTTTCCATCTGGTTCTATTAACAGCAACATCATTTGGTCAAATTAACCAGTATGGATTACCCTTAGTTCGAAACTTTTCACCTGAGGAGTACGATGCAAGCGATCAGAATTGGTGTGCAGTACAGGATCATAGGGGAGTTATGTATTTTGGAAACAACGATAGGGGAGTTCTTGAGTACGATGGGCGCACTTGGCGAAAAATTCCTGTTCCCAATAATGCTCCTGTTCGTTCCTTGGCCGTTGATTCTCATGGAACTGTTTATGTTGGAACCTCTGGTGATTTTGGCTATCTGGCACCCAATTTTACGGGTAAACTGGAGTATAAATCACTACTCCCGTTACTTACAGATTCAATTGGTCTTTTTTCTGATGTCAGTAAAATATACCAGTTTAGGGGTGATATATACTTTCACAATAGGAACTACCTGTTTATCTATGATGGCGAATCGGTAAGTGCAAAAGACCTAAACCAAGGTCAACGGTTTCACAATTTGAACTCGTTTTCGGTTAATAATCGTTACTACATTGGCTCATACAGTGTAGGGTTACGTGAGTTGATTGATACCTCTATTGTCCTTGCCCAAAACGGAGGTTTTTTTGCTTATGACAATATTTGGGGAATGTTGCCATACGATGATTCTACTGCTACAGTGGTTACAAATAAAGGCTTGTTTCATTATAATCAGAATAGCGGTGATGTTAAAAAGTTAAAGCATAATGATGGTTTTTACGGAAGGTTAATGGAGCAAGAAGTGCAGGTTTACAATGCAACACTTGTTAACGATACTACATTAGGGGTAAATTTTTTATCTGACAAAGATTATGGGTTTGCTCAGTTAGATAATGAGGCTGTGCCCATACAACTTTTAAGTAAAACTAATGGTCTTTTAGACGAAACGGTTATATATTCCTATCAGCAAGGGTCGAAAGGGAATCCTGGAACACTTTGGCTACCCTTAAATGTTGGCATATCACAAGTTGGGATTCATTCACCCATTAGAAAGTTTTCGGAAGAATCAGGGCTAGTTGGTGCCATTTCAGAAGTTACTCGCTACAACGGCACTCTTTTCGTATTCACTAATACAGGAAGTTTCTATCAGGAGTTTGATTCTAGGGGAGTATCCAGTTTTAAACAGTTAACCCAGATTAATGCTGTAGCTTGGTCGCACCTAATTTTTAAAGACCCAAAAACGAATAAAGAAAAGTTGCTTGTTGGAACTACAACTAATGGAATTTTTGAGATTGATGATAATTTTCGGGTTAGAAGCATTAGTAATGCTCCAGAGTTTAGGGATAAAGAGATAAAACATATAGCCTACTCTTTGCATCAGAGCAAAAAGAACCCTAACCGTGTGTATATTGGTATGAGTGGATCTTTTGCTGCAATGGAATGGGATGGTTATGCATGGAAAGACTTGGGTAGAATTAAAAGAAATGTTCTCAAGAAAGAGTATAGGGCCATTGGTGAAATCTCTTCAAACGACTTATGGCTATTCACGCCCCTCAATGGGATTACCAGGGTTCAGTTTGATAAGGATACACTAGTCACCGAATACGGTGTGGAGCAAGGCCTTCCCTCAAATAAGGATAACTCAATATTTATAGCCGATGGTAAAATGTTTTTCCTTACCAGTGGTGGTGTTTATCAATTTAACGAGGCTACAAGCAGTTTTGAAGTGGCTAAACTACCTGGGATGAATTATGTAATTGAAAACATAGGGGTTGGTAGAGCAGTTAACTATGGCAAAGGTTATGCCTTGGCATGCTACAACGATAAAGGGCAGAGGTGGATTGAGCTGCATAAAAAAACTGTTAAGGGTAATTTAGAAGTGGTATCAAAACCATTTAAAATAATTCCTAGCCGGTGGTGCGACCATCTGTATGCCGATGAGGATATTCTATGGATTGTTATCTCAACAGAACTTTACTCATACAATAATAAGGTAAGCCAAGATTACGAGATCCCCTATAATGCTCTTATCCGTAGGGTAACCACAAAGGGAGATTCTGTTCTTTTCGAAGGAGCATACGTAAAGTTTTTGGAGAATGGTGAACCGGTCACATGCCTAACTCAGCATGCTAAGCAAGTTTTATCATTATCCTTCAAGTATAATAACCTTACGTTTGATGTTTCTTCTTCGTTTTACGAAAGTGAGGAAAGAACAGAGTATAGTTATATGCTAGAAGGATATGAAGAGGCATGGGGTAAATGGACAACAATGCCTACACCAATCTATACCAACCTATCAGAGGGGCACTATACTTTTAAAGTTAAAGCACGGAATGTTTTTGGTATTGAGAGCGAGGTTGCTGAGTATAGTTTCTCTGTATCACCACCATGGTACCGTTCAATAGTGGCTATTATTGGTTATATTATTCTGTTGGGTCTTTTGGTTTGGAGCCTAGTTGCCT